>JBOHSC010000232.1:0-10034 GCA_050733115.1 Gemmatimonadales bacterium | reverse complement strand
ATGGTACACGATGCTCCCCTCTCTCCTGAAGAGTCGCGCTACGCCGTTCTCCGCGTTCCGCTCGACGACGGCCGCGAGCTGGTGTACGACGACGTCCGCCGGCTCGGCACGCTGCTGCTCCTCGATTCGCGCGGCTGGGAGGCGTACACGGCGGCGGTCGGCCCGGAGCCGCTCGACCCCGGATTTACCCCCGAGCGGCTCGGCTCCGCACTCGCGGGGTCGAGGCAGGCCATCAAGAAGGTCATCATGGACCAGCGATACCTGGCGGGCGTCGGCAACATCTACGCGAACGAAGCACTTTTCGCGGCGGGGATCGATCCGTCCAAGTCGTCCAACCGGCTCACGGCGGGCGATCACGTCCGGCTGCACAGGGAGATCCGCAGGATCCTGAGCGCGGCCATCGACTCCAAGGGCAGCACGGTTCGCGACTACCGGACCGGCACCGGGCTGCCCGGGAATTTTCAGCTCGAGCTGCTGGTGTACGAGCGCGAGGGAGAGCCCTGTTTCCGCTGCGGAACGAAGCTGGTGGGAACCCACGAGATCGATGGGCGCATCTCCGTCTTCTGCTACCGGTGCCAGCAGTGAGGTCACGCCGGGCCCAGCGTGCCGCTCCCCTGCCCGCCGCCGACATCGGCGAGCTCCGGAACAGGGTGCGCGGGCTCGCCGAGAATCGACCGGCGGTGTACCGGATGCTCGACACGACCGGACGGATTCTCTACGTCGGCAAGGCCAAGCGGCTCCGCACCCGGCTCCTCTGCTATTTTCGCGCGGCTTATCCCGACGACAAGGCCGCGCGCATCCTCTACGCCGCGTCGAACATCACGTGGGACTACGTACCGAGCGAGTTCGCGGCCTACCTGTACGAACTGCGCCAGATCCGGCGATACCGCCCCCATTTCAATCATCGCGGCAACGTGACGCGGCGCTCGGTGTTCATCAAGATCTCGAGAGAGCCGGCGCCCAGGGTATACGCAGGGAGCAGTGCTTCGCTCGACGACGCCGGATGCTACGGCCCCTTCCGATCGCTGGCTCGCACCAACGAAGCGGTGCGTACGCTCAACGACCTTCTCGGCCTTCGTGACTGCGCGGCCAGGATGCCGACGATCTTCGCCGGTCAGGGCGACCTTTTCGACAGGCCCCGGCAGGCCGGGTGTCTCCGGCACGAGTTCGGATTCTGCAGCGGGCCGTGCGCCGGATTCGTGGCGGAATGGGAGTACCGCCAGCGCGTCGACACAGCTGCGGCATTTCTCGAGGGACGAACCATCCAGCCGATCGACCGGGTGATCGGATCGATGCAGGAGGCGGCGGCGGCCGGACGCTTCGAGCTCGCGGCGCGGTGGCGGGAGCGATTCGAGCAGCTCGAGTGGCTGCTCGCGGCGACGAGCCGTGCCCGCACAGCTCGCGATCTCCTCACCTTCGTGTATCGGGACCCCGGCGACTTCGGCGACGACCGCGTCTACCTGATCCGGCAGGGTGTCGTTCGGGCCTCGTTCCCCTACCCCTCCACACCGATCGAGCGGGAGGCATTTCGAGCAGTCGTCGCCGAAGAGGCCGGGCGACCTGACACCCCGAGCGGGCCGCTTCCGCTCGAGTACATCGACGAGATCCTGCTTCTGACCGGCTGGTTCCGCGCCCACCCCGATGCACTGCGGCGGACGACGCCGTACCGGGACTGGTTGAACTAGGGAGGGTGTACTTAGGGGAGGACAATCGGAGTCGCTGGTCACAAATCACATGCCGCAGGTCCTTCCGCACCATACTCTTCCAGAACTGCAATGCTTGGCATCCGACCTGCCTTTGGTGGCCCCGTGCGCATTCGGCGCGACCGGGAAAACCACAGAGCAAGCGGGAGGTCCATATGATCAGACAGATCGCGCTGGCCGGCGCTATTACCGGCCTCTGCTTCACGGCGCCGCTCGAGGCACAGCGCGCCGCCACGGGCTCGCTGCAGATCACTCCATACGCCGGCTACATGAAATTCGGGAATATCGCCAACGGTCCGCTCGGCACCAGCCTTCGGAACGCGGGCTCGGCGGTGTACGGCGGCGAGCTGAGTCTCGGGCTCGCTCCCTCCCTCGCCCTCGTCGGAAACGTGGCGTATTCGCAACCCGACCTTCAGATCGGCGCTCCGATCATCGGCGGGGTCTCCGTAGGCCAGGGCTCTGTCCTGCTGTACGACGCCGCGCTGCGGTTGCGAGTGCCCATGGGTGGCGTGCTGCCGATCAGTCCGTTCGTTCAGGGTGGAGCCGGCGCCATCCGGCAGTCGTTTTCGGTGGGTCCAGTCGGCACTCACGAAACCAACTTCGCGTACAACGTCGGTGCCGGCGCCGACATCGCGCTCGCTCCCCGGCTGGGACTCCAGCTCATGGCGAAGGATTACATCGGGAAGTTCGACGCGCGCGAGGCCACGGGGCTGAACGTCGACACGAGGACGACGCACAACTGGGCGGTGAGCGCGGGTGTTCGACTGGGATTTTGATTCACCGCGGTGAATAAATTCGGGTCACGAATCCGAGTCGAACGGAGTCAGCGGAACCAGTCGTCCCCGCGGAGGAATGCCGGGCTCGAGTTCCAGGATCCCGACCGAAGCCGGCAGATCGAACCGCCGAGGGCCGGCGCCTCCTGGATTCATCACGGTGACGACGACATCGACGAGGGTCAGCAGCGGCCGGTGGGTATGGCCGTAGATCAGGATTTCCGCGTCGGAGAAGGCGTCGTGCAGCTTTTCCGGATTGGGGGAGCCGAGCTGATCGCCGTGAGTCACTACGATAGTGAAGCCGTCTAGCTCGAGCCTCGCGACGCGCGGCAGAAGACTCCGCAGCTCCATCCCGTCGGTATTTCCGTAGACCGCCGTCACCGGCGCGATCGCCTGGAGCTCGGTGAGCAGGGATGGCGGTCCGACATCGCCTGCGTGGAGGATGTGATCCACCCCGCTGAAGACGTCGAACACTTCGGTCCTCAGCAGGCCATGGGTATCGGAAATGACGCCGAGCCGCACCGAGCCGGGCTCAGCCGGCGTCGCCGGTCCACCGGCGCGCGATTTGGATGTCGAGATCCAGATGGTCGAGGATACGCTGCACGATGAAGTCCACCAGCTCGGACACATGCGTGGGCCGGTGATAGAATCCCGGCGCCGCCGGAATGACGACGGCACCGGCTTCGGTTACCGCCACCAGATTGCGCAAGTGGATCAGCGAGAAGGGCGTCTCCCGCGGGACGAGGATGAGCCGGCGCCGCTCCTTCAGTGTGACGTCGGCGGCACGCTCCACCAGCGAGCGGCTGGTGCCCGCGGCGATTGCCGCGACGGTGCCCATGGAGCAGGGGCAGATGATCATGCCGCTCGTGCGAGCGGAGCCTGAGGCCGGGAGCGCGCCGCGATCGTCGTCGGGGAAGACCGTCACCGACACCCAGTCACCCCCGGTGGCGCGCTGCAGCGCCTCTATGGAGTCCACGCCACATTCGTCGCGAAGGAGCCGCATGCCGTGGCTCGATGGGACGAGCCAGACGGGCACCCGGTTCCGGGCGAGTACCTCGAGGAGCCGAAGCGCATAGGGCGCGCCCGAGGCTCCAGTGAGCGCGAAGACCAGTGGGTGACGAGCGCCCGGGTTCATCCGATCGTCCGATCGAGGAAGGCAAAGGCGAAGACGGTCACCGACATGACCCCGTTCATGGTGAAGAAGGCGGCGTCGAGCCTCGAGAGATCGCCGGGCCGCACGAGCTGGTGCTCATATACCAGGATGCCCGCGGCCACGACGAGTCCGGCATAGTACCATGGGCCAAAGCCGGCGCCGTAGCCGAAGAGGGCAAGCGCCGGAATCGTGACGGCGTGGAGGAGCTTGGCGAGGAGAATCGCGCGGGCCTCCCCGAGGCGGACTACCGCGCTCCGGAGACCGTTGTCGCGGTCGAATCGGGCGTCCGGGAGGGCGTAGAAGATGTCGAAGCCGGCCACCCACGTGGCGACGGCAGCGCTGACGGCGAGCAGCACCCAGGCGGGGCTGCTCCAGTGACCGGTGACGGCGAGGTAGCCGCCCACCGGCGCGATGGCGAGGCTCATGCCGAGCCACAGGTGCGGCCACCAGGTGAAGCGCTTGGAGAGGCTATAGGCGAGGACCCAGGCGAGCGCAGCGGGGCTCAGCAGCATGCAAAGCGGGTTGAGCAGCGCCGACCCGAAGATGAAGAGCGCGGACGCCACCGCTACCGACGCCCCGGCCTGGAGGGGGGTGAGTGCGCCACGCGGAAGCTCTCGATTCCTGGTTCGCGGGTTGAGCGCGTCGTAGGAGAGATCGACGATCCGGTTGAACCCCATGGCGGCCCACCGCGCGGCAGAGAACGCGGTCACCACGAGGAGCACCGTCCGGAATCTCACCGACGCGACGCGCGAGGCCGCGAGGACGCCCAGGAGGGCGAACGGAAGCGCGAAGAGGGTGTGCGGCAGCTTGACCAGATTGACGTAGCGGACGAGGAGCGACTCGCCGGCGAACGTCTGGCTCTCGCGCATGCCGCCGGTCACAGACGAATGCCCAGTTGCGCCCACATCTCGTCCACTCGACGCTTCGTGTCGCCATCCATCTCGATCAGCGCCGGCCACTCGCGGTCGAACCCCTCTTCCTTCCACTTCCGCGTCGCGTCGATGCCCATCTTACTGCCGTAGGTGAACCCCCTGCTCGAGTGGTCGAGCACGTCCACCGGACCCATGGTGAAGCGCACATCGCGCTCGGGGTCGATGTTGTTGAGGGCGACCCACCACGCCTCGTCGGGGTCGCGGACGTTCACGTGCTTGTCCACCACCACGAGCACCTTCGCGAGCGACATGAGCCCTTGTCCCCAGAGCGCGTTCATCACCTTGTACGCCTGGCCGGGGTACTGCTTGTCGATCGACACAAAGACAAGGTTGTGAAAGATCCCCGCCGCCGGCATGTGGTAGTCTACGATCTCCGGCACGGTAAGCTTGAGCAGCGGCAGGAAGATCCGCTCGGTGGCATGGCCGAGGTAGTAATCCTCCATCGGCGGGCGGCCCACGAGGGTGGCGGGGTAGATCGGATCGCGCCGGGAGGTGATGGCGGTGACGTGCACGAGCGGATAGTAGTCGGCGAGCGAGTAGAACCCGGTGTGGTCGCCGAACGGACCCTCGAGCACGAGCGGTTCCGAAGGGTCGATGAATCCCTCGAGCACGATCTCCGCCTCCGCCGGCACGTCGAGCTCGCAAGTGACCGCCTTCGTCAGCTCCACCGGTGCGCGGCGGAGAAATCCGGCGAAGAGAAACTCGTCGATGGTGGGTGGCAGGGGAGCGCTCGCGGAGTAGATGCTGGCCGGATCACCGCCAATGGCGATCGCCACCGGCATCCGCTCGCCGCGCTGCGCCATCTCGCGCCAGTGAGCCGCGCCCACCTTGTGGCGCTGCCAGTGCATGGCGAGCGTGTCGCGGCCGAGCACCTGAACCCGGTACATGCCGACGTTCCGGATTCCTCTGGCCGGATCGATGGTGATCACCATCGGCAGGGTGATGTAACGTCCGCCATCCTGAGGCCAGGTAGTGAGGAAGGGAATCTGGTCGAGGTCCACGGCATCGCCGCGCAGGATCACTTCCTGGCACGGGGGGCGCCCGCCCTTCACCTTCGGCGGGAACCTGCCCATTTCGGCGAGCTTGGGCAGGAGCGCCAGCTTGCCGAGCAGCCCGTCGGGGACCTTGAGCTCGAGCATCTCGGCGATGCGGTCGCCGACCGCATCGAGAGTCTCGACACGGAGGGCCAGGCACATCCGCCGCATCGAGCCGTAGAGATTGATCGCCACCGGCTGGGAGCTGGGCCGGCCGTCGTCGAGGATGACGTGCTCGAAGAGGAGCGCGGGCCCGCCACCGGGACTCTTCATGCAGCGGTCGGCGATTTCCGCGATCTCGAGGCGCGCGCGCACCGGGTGGGACACCCTGACCAGCTCTCCCATCCGGTCGATGGCCCCGATGAATTCGCGAAGGTTGTCGAGAGGCTTCACTTTTCTCCGTTCATCGTCTTGTTCCCACATGCATTGCGCACACCCCGCCCATGAAGAGCTTGTACGACACGTCGCGGAATCCGTTTTTCGTCATGCGGATGGCGAGCTCCGCCGGCATCGGAAAGGCCTGGGTGGACTCTGGTAACCAATCATACGCTGTCGTATGTTTGGAAATCAGGCGTCCGATCCGCGGCATCACGCGCCGGAAATAGAACTGGTAGATCCGGCGGAAGAGGGGCTGGGGCGGGAGCGTCATTTCGAGGATCACCAGCCTTGCCCCGGGCCGCAGAACGCGCGCCGTCTCGGCCAGGCCGGCGTCGAGGTCGACCAGGTTTCTGATCCCCCATCCCACCATCACTCCGTCGAACGCCGCACCCGGAAAGGGCAGATCGAGGGCGTCGGCCGCGACCGGCTCCAGCCCGGAGGCCTTGTTGCGTCCGAGGCTGAGCATGGCGCGCACGAAATCGGCGCCGATGATGCGCCCCCGGAAGCCGGGTCGGCGAGCGAGCGTGGCCGCGAAATCGAGGGTACCGGCGCACAGGTCCAGATAGATTCCTTCCGGAACCCGTTCCCAATTCAGCCGCTCCACCGCGTACCGCCGCCAGCGCCGATCGAATCGCAGGCTGATGATGTGATTCAAGCGGTCGTAGGTAGGAGCGATAGCGGTGAAGACGTCGCGAACGTACGCCCGTTTTTCTGGACCGCCCGCGACGGGTAACTCACGATCCGAGGCTAACATAGGCGCTCAATGTAGTCCTGCTGCGAGATCCTTGGCAAGGCACGCCGCCAGTGGCTGATATGCCCGAGTGGGCGACGCTCACCGACCAGCAGGTGGTGTTGCTCGCCCGCGGAGGACGCGAAGCGGCCTACCGGGAGCTGATCCGGCGCTACGAGCGTCCGGTCTTCGCGCTGCTGTTCCGCATGGTCCGCGACCGCGAACTGGCCGAGGACCTGTCGCAGGAGACATTCGTGAAGGCGCTCAATGCCATCGATTCGTACCGCCCCGAGTTCAAGTTCTCCTCCTGGATCTTCAAGATCGCGAACAACGCCGCGATCGATCACCTGCGCCGGCGCGAGCTCGACACCCTGTCGCTCGACGGGTCGCCTCACGCCGAGACGCCCGAGGCGATGCAGGCCACGGCACTCCAGATCGGGGCGCGACAGGAGTCGCCGCTCGACGCGGTCGAGGCCAAGGAGCTCGGCGGCGCGATCGAGGCCGCGATCGGGCGGCTCCGACCCGAATATCGCTCCTGCATTCTGTTGCGGCACGTCGAGGGGCGCGCCTACGAAGAGATCGCCGAAATGCTGAATCTGCCGCTCGGCACCGTGAAGACCTACATCCACAGGGCCCGCAACGAGCTACGCCTCGCGCTGGCCCACCTGAAAGAATGAAACCTTCGCTCAGAACCGACCGTAGGAGGGTCCACTTATGAACTCCGCACCCGGGCCACATCTCTCTCCCGACGACGTCGACATGTGGATGTCGGGCACGCTCGCGCCGGCTGCACGCGAGCATCTTGTAAGCTGCCCGGAATGCCGCGAGCGGGTGGAAGTCGAAGGTGAACTCGTCGCCCTGATCTCGGCGCTTCCGCTCATGAGTCCGTCGCAGGACTTCGCCGACAGGGTCATGCAGCGGGTCTCGGTGCCCGACCCGTTCCTGCTCCGCTCGATCGCCGGCATTCGGCGCCGGGTGTTTGCCACTCCGCGAGCGGCCGCGCTGGCGGCCACGCTGGCCCTGGTGGTGCTCGGCTCGATGACGGCCAGTATCGTCTGGAGCCTCGCGCACCAGCAGGCGCTCGCGGCAATGGGCTCGTGGATCAGGGCCGAAGCCTGGCAGGCGGGGTGGATCGCCCTTCGTGGACTGGCGTCCAACGTCATCGAGCAGCCGTGGTACTCCACGCTCCGCGGGTCGATCGAGCATCCGGCGGCGTGGAGCGCCGTTTCCGCCTTCGCTTCTCTGCTGTATATCGGCGGAATTGTCGCGCTGCGCCGTCTCCTGGCCCTTCCCGTACGGCAGGTGGCCCATGCGAGTATCTGACCGGGCCGCCGTGCTCCTGGCGCTCATAATCCTCGCGACACCGGCGGCGGCTCACGCCGCCTTGCCGCTCGACCCGACCGATTCGCGCGCCGCCGCCATCGTACACGATTTCTGGCGCCTCGTCTCCGACGTCTCCACGCTCACGCGGTCGCAGCAGTCACCGCAGCACGGCCCCACTCCGCAGGCGATTGCGCCTGCCGCGGAGGGGGTTCCCGAGGTGGATCTGGGCGAGCTGAACAAGCCCACCGAGGTAGAGGCCAAACTCCGGAACGCCCTCCGTCCGACCGACGGGGCCATGAGGGTAACGGTCCATGACGGCACCGCACGGCTGGGGAATTTTACCGTTGGCACCAACGAACAGATGAAGGGACACCTGCTCGTGGTGCAGGGGGATGCCGACATCTACGGCCAGCTCCTTGGCAACCTCGTCACCGTCGAGGGCGATGTCTTCGTGCACGACGGGGGCGTCGTGGTGGGAGACATCCTGGCGCTCGGCGGGCAGGTGAGGCACGGCGAGAAGGCGGAGATCGGTGGCGAGGTTCGCGAGCTGCGCTCGGCCAAGGTGCTGACCTCGCCGGTCGAAGTGGCCGCCGCCCGGGAGCCATCGGCCCTCGAGACGATTTTCCGCCGGAGCGCCGGCGTCGCCGGCGTTTTCCTCACCCTCGGCGCTCTCGGATTCGGGCTCGTGATGTTCGGCCGGCAAAACCTCGAGGTGGTATCCGACACGGTCTCGCACTCCTTCGGGCGGGCATTCGTGACCGGTCTCCTCGGCCAGATTCTTCTCCTGCCCACCTTCGGCATGCTGGTGGTTGGACTCATTCTGAGCGTGGCGGGCATCCTCCTGCTTCCGTTCGCGGTGGCGGTGTACGCGTTGCTCATGGTGGTGGGCGTGGTGGGCGGGTATCTCGCGGTGGCACACGCGATGGGTGAGACGTACGTCCGCCGCCGCATGGCGCTCGGATCGATCATGGGCTCGCCGAACAGCTACCGCTATCTGCTCATCGGTCTCGGCGCGCTCGCCGCGTTCTGGCTCGCGTGGGCAGTGTTCGGCTGGGTACCGGTGGCCGGGAATCTGATCCGTGGCGTGGCGTTCCTCGTCACCTGGCTGCTCGGCACTGCCGGCTTCGGCGCCGCGCTGCTCAGCCGCGCCGGCATCCGGGAGAACTTCGCCGGACGGCTCCTTCCGCCCGAGGCACTCACCGACGAATACCTCTGGGCCACTCCGCAATTCGGCGTGCAGGCCGCGCGCCGCCCCGGCTCCCGGACACCAACGCGGGGCCTCTGATCGTGCGGGCGTATCTGCTCGCCACCGCATTCGTGCTCTGCGCCGCCAATGCCGCGGCGCAGAGCATGCGCCCGTTCAGCACCTTCCGCCAATGGCACGGAGAAACCCGACTGGCCGCGCGGCTCGAGTACGCGGCCGGAACGCTCCATGTAGGCCCGGGCCGGCCCGACGAGCTCTACCGCATGGACGTGTCGTACGACGAGAACCGCTTCGTTCCGGTGAGCGACTTCGACGCCTCGGGCAGCGACGTCACACTGGGAGTGGCGGCGGCGGGCCGCGGCGGCGTGCGGGTCGTCTCAGAAAACCAGCTCAACCAGAGCGCCGGCGTCGCGTTCTCCCCGAAGGCCGATCTCGCGCTCGACGTCGAGCTCGGCGCGGTGGATGCCGATCTGGACCTCGGTGGCCTCCGCGTCACCGACCTCGATCTTTCGGCGGGCGCGAGCAGGGCGGTGGTTCGCTTCTCGCGACCCAACGGCACCCGCTGCCGCGCGGCGAATCTGAGGGCCGGTGCCGCGGAGCTCTCCATCAGCGGCCTCGGCAACAGCCGGTGCGACACGATCGGGTTCGAGGGCGGGGTGGGAAAGGTTACGCTTGACTTCGGCGGGGTCTGGACCTCGAACTCGCAGGTCGAGGTGAAGATGGCGCTCGGAGAAGTGACGCTCGTCCTGCCGCGCCAGGTCGGCGTGAGCATAAATCTGGACAAGTTCCTGACCAGCTTCGAGC
>JBOHSC010000231.1:0-7778 GCA_050733115.1 Gemmatimonadales bacterium | reverse complement strand
GCGCACCTCGTCTATCCCGGCGCCACCCACACCCGGTTCGAGCACGCACTCGGCGCCTACCACCTGACCCGCCGTGCCCTCGCCACGCTGGAGGAGTACGGTGAGCTCGACCGGGTCTCCGAGGAGGATCGTCTCGCCGTGCGGCTGGCCGCGCTCCTCCACGACATTGGCCATTATCCCTTCTCCCACGCCCTCGAGGAAGCCGGCTTCCCTTCCCACGAGACTCTCGGCGTCGCCAAATTGAGCGGCGGAGAGCTCGGCGATCGTCTCGAGGAGATCGGCGGAGCGGGGTTCGCCGGGAAGCTGGGCGCGCTGATAGTCGGGGAGAGCACGAGCCCGCTGCAGGGGCTGATCTCGGGTTCTCTCGACCTCGACAAGATCGACTATCTGAGCCGGGACGCCCACATGTGCGGTGTCCCCTACGGAAATGTGGATGTCGACCGTCTGCTCGCCACGCTCACGCTGGTGGAGACGCGGCCGGGACGTTTCGAGGTCGGCGTGCAGGAAAAGGGGGTAAGCGCCCTGGAGTCGCTCCTCTTCGCGAAGTATCAGATGTACCGGAACGTCTACTGGCACCACGCAGTGCGCTCGGCCACGTGCATGTTCAAGCGCGCGGTACGTCTCGCCGTCGGCCGGGGGAGCATCGGGTTCGCCGCGCTCGCCGAGGCCACCGATGATGGCCTCATGGAGCTGCTGATCTCGCGGGACGGCAACCGGCTGGCCGCGGCCATCCGCACGCGCCGCCTGTACAAGCGCGCGCTCGATCTTCCGGCAAGTGACGTTCCCGGAGACGCTCAGTTGTGGATCGCCGATGATCCCGATCTACTGGAGCAGGTGGAAGACGGGATTGCCCGGCAGGTGGGCTTGGCCCCGGGCGAGCTGTTGCTCGACTTTCCGGCACGGTCGTCGATGCTCGGCGTGGATCTGCCGCTCCGGACTCGTGGTGGGACGGTGGAGCGGCTCACTGACGCGGGCCGGGCCGGCCACCTAGGCCTGCCCCGCGTAGCCGACGAGCTCTACCGGAGCGCGCGACGGTTCCGTGTGTTCGTCGCCTCGATGCCGGACCGGCCGCTCAACTCCATAATCGCTCTGCTCCCCCTGCCCGCCGCCGAGATGTACCGGAGGCTCACGGAACAGGTACCCCTGGTTTAGAGGAGAACCCGATGTTCAACCGTCGTCATTTTCTCACCCATGCCGCCGGGCTCATCGCCGCCACGGCGGCCGGACGCCGGCTCTGGGCGGCCGGCGCCCCGCTCCCGCCGACGTCGATCACCGTCTACAAGAGCAGCACCTGCGGGTGTTGCGCCAAGTGGGTCGATCACCTGAAGGCCAACGGCTTCGCTCCCGCCGTGCATGACGACGAGCAGATGGACGCCATCAAGGACCAGCTGGGCATCCCAAAGGGCGTCCGATCGTGTCACACCGCGATCGTCGGCAGATACTTCATCGAGGGCCACGTCCCCGCCTCGGACATCCACCGTCTGATCAGCGAGCAACCCAAGGTGGCGGGGCTCGCCGTGCCCGGTATGCCGGGAGGGACTCCGGGCATGCTGGAGCCCGGCGCAGCGCCCCAGCCGTACGAAGTGGTGGCATTCAAGTCCGGCGGCGAGACCACCCTCTACGCCCGGCACTAGAACGAGTATGGCCGAGGTCGTCACCTACCGCGAGGAGTATCGCGAGCACTTCGAGCGCCTCAACCGTGCCTGGATCGAGCAGTACTTCGTCGTCGAGGAGGCCGACCGGGAGGTGTTCCGGGATCCCGCCGAGGCGATCATTCGTCCCGGCGGGCAGATCTTCTTCGTGGTGGAAGGGGACGAGGTGCTGGGGACGTGCGCGATGATTGCGCACGGGCCGGGGGTGTATGAGATCGCCAAGATGGCGGTGTCACCGGCGGCGAGGGGAAAGGGCTATGGCGACCGGCTGATGGACGCGACGGTGGAGTTTGCGCGGCGCGCAGGGGCGAGCAAGGTGGTGATCGTGTCGAACACCGTCCTGACGACCGCGATACGGCTGTACGAGAAGCACGGCTTCGTGAGGGTACCGCTGGACCAGCGCGAGCGGTTTGCAAGGGCGAATATCAGGCTGGAGCGGCGGCTTTAGATCTGCTCCCCCGCCGCCGCGGCCACCGCCGGATGCTCTCCCGTGTTCCCCACCGAATCGATCCGCACCACGATCGCCGTGATGTTGTCGAGCCCACCGCGCCGGTTGGCCTCGGTGATCATCCGGTCTACCCATCCCTGGGGCCCGCCATCGGCGGCGAGGATGCGGGTCAGCTGCTCGTCCTCCAGCATTCCGGTGAGCCCGTCCGAGGCCAGCAGCAGTATGTCTCCTTGCTCCAGCGTCCCGAAGTAGATGTCGGGAACTACGTCCACGCTCGCACCCACGCAGCGCGTGATCACGTTGCTGTACGGGTGCACCCGTGCCTGATCGGGGGTGAGCAGCCCCGCGTCCACCTGCTCCTGCACGTATGAGTGGTCCTTGGTGAGCTGCTGGAACTGCCCGTTCCGGAACAGGTACGCCCGGCTGTCGCCCACCTGGCCGATCAGATACCGCGCGGGCAACAGGACCAGCACGGTCGCCGTAGTCCCCATTCCCCGCTTGTCCTGCTCGGAGAGCGTCCGCTCGAAGATTGCGTCATTGGCGGCCCGGATGGCGGTTCGCACCCGATCGCCCGCCTGATCGTCGCTCACCCCCCTGAGCGAGCCGATCTGGTGCGACGTGATCCGCACCGCCATCTCGCTGGCGACCTCGCCCGCCGCATGCCCGCCCATCCCGTCGGCCACGATGAAGATTCCGCGCTCGGCGAGCATGAGATAGTTGTCTTCGTTGCCCGAGCGGACGATTCCGACGTCGGTGCGGGCGGCACAAGTGAAGTGCACGAGATCCTGTTCGGTCTAGCGCAAGAGGAAGTAGGCGATGACCGCGACGGCGACGCACAGCACGCCGAGGAGCCACGTCGGAGGGCCGCTTGGCCGCGGCACCGACGGATGAATCGGCCGCCGCGACGGCTCGTCCGTCACAGCCCCCACAGCGGCTTCGGAGCCGAGATCGACCGCGTCGGCGAGGCGGGTGCCTGACGACGCCCGTTTTGCCGCCGGCTGGTCGAACGGCTCCCAGAGCACGGATACTTCGCCGAACCGGAGCGTGCTGCCCGGGCTCAGGGCCACCTCTCCGGAGACCCGCTCGCCCTCGACGAAGGTGCCATTGGTCGACCCCGCGTCGCTCAGCACCCAGACATCGTCACGGCGCTGAAGCTTGGCGTGGCTGGTACTCACGCTCGGGTCGGCCAGGACGATGTCGTTGTAATCGGCCCGCCCGATGTTGACGATCGGCACCTTTACCGGAAGCCGCTTGCCCCTGAGAGATCCGCTGCGCACCAGCATCGAGGCCAGCGGCGCCACCGTGGGAGCAGTCGGGGTGGAGGCCGACCGTAGCTCAGCCGGTGGAAGGCCGTGCATGGTGTCCGAGAGGCGGGCCCCCGCTCCTGTAGGGGGACGCACCGGTGTCGCGGCGGGGACACTTCGAGGCGGGCGGGGACTCGGCGGAGCGGCGGCATCGGCGTAGAAACGGAATTCGTCGTGCCCGATGCGAATGACGTCGGCCCGGGCCAGAACGTGCCGGCGCCCGACTCGCTCACCGTTCACGTGGGTGCCGTTGACGCTCACATCCATCAGCACGTACCCCTCGGGCGACGCCTGAATCTCGGCGTGGCGGCGGGAGACGTCGCCACCGCTCACGACGACGTCGGACCCGGCGTCCCGGCCGAAGATCAGCGGATTGGGGCCGACCGCATATTCACGCCCATCGGTGAGGCAGACGACACGACCGCCCGTGGCCGCCGTACCCGCGTCTGCCTTGACCGGCCGGGGCGCCGGCACCAGATCGGTGAAGGCGCCACTGTCGAAGAGCTGGGTGTGGCCGGAGCGGCGGCTGTCGACCGCGAGGATCTCGTGGCGGCCGATCTGGATCTTGTCGCCGTGGAGGACCGGGGTGGGATCGGCACCGATCCGGACTCCGTTGACGAGCAGCTCGGCCTCGGGGACGGCGGATCGGATGGCGGCGGCGCCCTGAGGCGTGCCTTGCAGGACAGCGTGGAGCGGTTGAACGCCCTCGCCGTCGAGGTGAATGGCGCAGTCGGGTGACGACCCGATGATCGTCTCACCGGCAGCCACCGGAACGCGAACGCCGCCGATTTCGAGGTGCATCATCGGTTGATTCCTGGAGAGAAACTCGGTCGCCGACAAACGTATCCCGCGACTCGTAACCGCGCAAGCAAACGAATCTTACGCAATTTTCCGCTGCTCCTGGCCGCGCAACTGGAGCTGGTAGAGGCGCTGATAGAGACCCGCCTGCGCCAGCAGGGTCCGGTGACTCCCGCGCTCCCTGATCTCTCCGTGATGGAGCACCAGAATCTCATCGGCATGGAGAATGGTGCTCAGCCGGTGAGCCACGACGATGCTCGTTCGCCCCACCATCAGCTCGGCGATCGCACGCTGGATCTGCGCCTCCGCCTCCGCGTCTACCGAGCTCGTCGCCTCGTCGAGCACCAGGATGCGCGGATCGAGTGCCAGGGCACGGGCAAAGCTGAGCAGTTGCCGCTCGCCCACGCTGAGGCTCCGTCCCCTCTCGCCGAGCACATGGCCATAGCCGGCCGGCAGGCGCTCGATAAACCGGTCGGCACCCACTCGGACCGCCGCCTCGCGGGCCGCCTCGGGAGCCACCGGGGCATCGAGCGTCAGGTTGTGCAGGATGTCGCCGGTAAAGAGAAAGAGATCCTGTTGCACAAAGCCGATGATCGACCTGAGGTCGCCGGTCGAGAGCTCCCGGATATCCACGCCGTCCACCGTGATCCTGCCGTGCTCGGGATCGTAGAACCGGAGCAGCAGGTTCGCGATCGTCGTCTTACCGGCCCCGGTATGCCCCACGAGCGCGATCGTCTGTCCTGGGGAGGCGGTAAACGAGATGTCGCGCAGCACCCAGGGGCCGTCGGGGCTGTAGCGGAACCAGATGTTCTCGAATCGGACTTCCCCGCGCACCGGCCTGCCCAGCGGTGTCGGCGCAGCCGGCTCACGAACCACCACCTTCTCGTCGAGCAGCGCAAACACCCGCTCCGATGAGGCCATGGCGCTCTGGAGCAGATTGAACTTTTCCGAGAGGTCCTGCAACGGCTGGAAGAAGCGACGGGTGTACTGGATGAACGCCGCGAGCACCCCGACGGTAAGGGTACCTTCCAGCACCCGCAGGCCGCCGTACCAGAGCAGCAGCGCCGTTGCGACCGCGGTGAGCACCTCCACCACCGGGAAGAAAACCGCGTATATCGTGATCGACCTGAGATGGGCCTCGAGGTGGTCGCGGTTGAGCTCGCCGAAACGCTCCGCCGAGCTCTTCTCCCTGCCGAAGAGCTGGACGATCCGCATCCCCGACAGCCGTTCCTGCAGGAAGGCGTTGAGCCGGGCCAGCCGGAATCTGATGTCCCGAAACGCCTCCCGCACCCGCCGGCGAAAGATCCGCGCCGTCAGGTAGACCATCGGGATCACCGCAAAGGTCACCAGAGCCAGCCTCCAGTCGATCGCCAGCATCATGCCCATGATCGCGAGCAGCGTGAAGACGTCGCCGAAAATCGTGACCACCCCCGACGAGAAGAGCTCGTTCAGGGTCTCGACGTCGGAGGTGACCCTCGTCATCAGGCGTCCCACCGGGTTGCGGTCGAAATAGCCGACGCTGAGCCGTTGGAGGTGGGAGAAGAGCTCCATCCGGAGGTCGTACATCACCCGCTGGCCGATGAACGTCGTGAGCAGCGCCCCGGCATACTCCACCACGAAATCGAGCAGCAACGTTCCCATGTACATCACGGCCAGAAGCCCGAGCAGCCCCACGTCCTTCCGGGGAATGGCGGCGTCGAGGGCGTGCTCTGTGAGGCGCGGGCCGATCAGCGCCAGCCCCGACTGCGTGAGCAGGAGGAGCAGCGCGAGGACGGTCAGCCCCTTGTACGGCCGGAGGTACCGCAGGAGACGGCGCAGCAACGCCGCGTCGTAGCCTCGGGCCGGGGCCTCGGGATCGTCGTGCATCTGGCTCACGGGGTCAGCCCGCCGGCTCCGCCAGCACGGCCTCATCGCCTCTGAGCCCTCGCCGTATCCAGCTCGAGAAGACCAGGAACCCGAACGCCAGCGTGAAATAGGTCAGAATCAGCCGCCAGATGAGGATGTAGATCGGCGTCAGCTCACGCGGGACGTAGGAGGACATCACCGCGGCCGACAGGACCTCGCCGATCCCCGACGCACCGGGGGTGGGGGCGAAATAGAGCAGGAACATCACCAATGTCTGGATGAGCAGGATGTCGACGAAGTTGGCGTGAAGACCGAGGGCGCGAAGAGCGACGTAGCCGGCGAGGAGCTTGTTGGCGTGGGAGGGCGCGGAGAGGATCGTCGCCCAGAAAAGCGTCAGCCACCCTGACGGACTGTTGAACGCGATGACGCTGGCCTGCGCCTCATCGATTCCCCCGCGAAGCCGCTCCAGGCGGTCGCCCACTCTCCTGCTGCGGCGCCCTACCGCCTCTGCTACCCGGTGAATCAGGTCCCGGACGAGCTGGGGGAAGAAGATCACCACCGCCATCAGCACACCGATGCCGGCAATGATGGTGAGGCTTCCACGGAAAAGATCGTAGAGCGAAAGACCCAGCACGTTGCCGCGCTGGCCGAGCGACTTGCCCGCCCCGAAGAGAAGCGCCAGGGGCCCCGCGATGGCGAAGAACAGAATCGTGGCGACGAAGCTCATGAAGGTCGAGGTCACCGCCACCGGCAGCGGAACACCGTACCGCCGCATGGTGTACATCGTCATCGGGCCAGCGCCCGAGTTGAGCGGGGTGATGTACCCCGCCCAGGCCCCCATCCCCCCCGCCAGGAACATTCCCTTGAGCGAAGGTCGTGGATGGACGTGCCGGGCCACCACCCAGAGCCGGAAACCTCCCCCAAGCCAGTCCAGCGACGCGAGCCCGACCCCCGCCAGCACCCAGAGCCAGTTGACCCGGCCGACACCCCTCAGGAAGGCCTGGAAGTCGTTCCCATATACCAACGTGATCCCGAAGCCTACCAGGGAGGCCAGGACCGAGAACTCGAAACCACGGAGAAGGAACTTCGGCGTGAGCAAGCGGGACATGAAGGAGGAAAGGTAGGACGGGAGGGGTCGTGGATGGAAGGATGGCCCCAGCCCGAAACTTTCCCGAAAACGGCCGCCCCCTTATCCTTCGGCCGACAATGTCCGACGCCGTCATCCGCATCGTCAACGCCCGTCAGCACAACCTGAAGGGCATCAACGTCGAGCTGCCGCACCGCGCGCTGACCGTGATCACCGGTCCGTCCGGCTCGGGCAAGAGCTCGCTCGCCTTCGACACCATCTACGCCGAAGGCCAGCGCCGGTACATCGAGTCGCTGTCCACCTACGCCAAGCAGTTCCTCGAGCGGATGCCCAAGCCGCTGGTCGACAGCCTCGAGGGCATTTCGCCGGCCGTTGCGATCGAGCAAAATAACCCCACGACGACGAGCCGCTCCACGGTCGGCACGGCGACCGAGATCTACGACTTCCTGCGCCTCTTGTGGGCCCGGGCCGGCACGCCGTTCTGCCCACGCTGCGGGCACGTGGTGAAGGTGGACACGGTCGAGGAGGTCGTGGACGCGCTCATCGCGCGGGCGGCACCGGCCGATCGGAACGGCGAGATCGTCGTGGGATTCCCGCTACCCGCGAGCGCCCCGCGACCCGATGTCGCCATCACGGCCCAGCTC
>JBOHSC010000230.1:0-1805 GCA_050733115.1 Gemmatimonadales bacterium | reverse complement strand
GCGTGGCAAACGTGGCCACGGGCATCTTCCAGGGCTTCCCCCTCAGCAGCAGCTCCTCGCGGACGCCGGTGGCCGAAGCGGCCGGAGCCAAGACCCAAGTGACCGGGCTCGTGGCCGCGGCCGGGATCGCGCTCCTCCTCGTCTTTGCCCCGGATCTGCTCCACTCCCTGCCTACGACGGCCCTCGCGGCGGTGGTCATCGCCGCCGCCATCGGACTGTTCGAAATCGGGGATCTGGTGCGCATCTATCGCATGCAGCGCTGGGAATTCTGGCTCTCGATCGTGTGCTTTGTCGGGGTCGCCGTGTTTGGAGCCATCCCCGGTATCGCGGTGGCGGTCGGGATTGCCGTGATCGAGTTTCTTTGGGACGGCTGGCGGCCCCACTCGGCGATCCTCGGGCGCATCGACCAGGTGAGCGGCTATCACGACGTCAGCCGACACCCGAACGCGCGGCAGGTCCCGGGGCTCGTGCTCTTCCGCTGGGATGCGCCGCTGTTCTTTGCGAATGCCGAGTTCTTCCGCGACCGCGTGATGCAGGCCGTGAAGGCGTCGCCCACGCCCGTGCACCGGCTCGTGGTGGCGGCCGAGCCGGTGACGAGCATCGACGTCACAGCGGCGGATATCCTGGACGGTCTCGATAGCAGGCTGCACGCCGCAGGAATCGAGCTATGCTTTGCCGAGATGAAGGATCCGGTGAAGGACAAGATGAAGCGATTCGGTCTCTTTACCCGGCTCGGAGAGAAGGCGTTCTTCCCCACGATCGGTGAAGCGGTGGGTGCGTATCTCAAAGCGCACGATGTCGATTGGAAGGACTGGAAGTCTCCGGCGTAGGAGGAAAGGCATGACACATCCATGATTCGCCTGGAACCAACCACCCTCCAGGGTTACGGCATCACGCTCGAACCCCTGACGAGCGCCCACCGCGACGCGCTGGCCACGGCCGCCGCGGACGGCAAGCTCTGGGAGCTTTGGTTCACGTCGGTGCCGGAGCCGAAGGACGTCGAGGCCTACATCACGAAGGCGCTCGAAGGGCAGACGGCGGGCCACATGCTGGCGTGGGCGGTGCGCGAGCAGAAGTCAGGCACGGTCATCGGAACCACGCGCTACCACGACGTGGTGGCGCCGGTGGATCGCGTGGAGATCGGCTGGACCTGGTACGGGGGAAGCTGGCATCGAAGCCACGTGAACACGTCGTGCAAGATCCTGCTACTCGCTCACGCGTTCGAGTCGGTGGGGTGCAAGGTCGTGGGGTTCCGGACCGACAACTTCAATTTCCGCTCGCAGCGCGCGATCGAAGCGCTGGGCGCCAAGAAGGACGGCGTGATCCGCCATCATTGGGCGCGCCGCGACGGCACCGCGCGCGACACCGTGCTCTACAGCATCCTCGATTCGGAATGGCCCGACGTGAAACGGCACCTTCTGCTCCGCCTCAAGCGGCATACGGGGGCGCGGCCGACTACCGGTGCCGATGCGCCGCGATGAAGTCGTAGGCCCAGTCGCGAAGAGGCCGCGGCACGAGAATGAGTGCGTAGAGCATCAGCCACGGAAACCGCATCCGGCGCGCGATGCGCAGGGTGGCGGTGGAGCGCACGTGCACCCCATCGGAATCGACCAGGACCATGCTGTCGGGAAGAGCCTCGAGAGCCACGCCGAGGGAGCGGAGCAACTCCTTCGAGGCCTCGGACTGCAGGGGAACGTAGCGGAAGGCAGCCCTGGGGTCGCGCTTCACGACGAACGCGACCGCGCCGTTGCAAAGACGGCACTCGCCGTCGAAGAGGATGACCGGATCAGCGCCCACCTGATACC
>JBOHSC010000229.1:0-5015 GCA_050733115.1 Gemmatimonadales bacterium | reverse complement strand
TCCTGCGCGACTACCTGTACATCCCCCTCGGCGGCAACCGGAAAGGCGAGGTGCGCCGGCACGTCAATCTGGCGGTGACGATGCTCCTCGGGGGCCTCTGGCACGGCGCCGGGTGGACCTTCGTGATCTGGGGCGGACTGCACGGGGCCTATCTGGTGGTGAACCACTTCTGGCAGGCCGCCCGGCAGAAGCTGGGCTTCGACGGAACGACCCGGCCGGGCCGGGTCGCGGCAAGAGCCTTCACCTTTCTCTGCGTCGTCCTGGCCTGGGTCTTCTTCCGGGCCGACAGCTTCTCCACGGCATGGACCATTCTCGGATCGATGTTCCTTCAGAACGGCCTCGCGGTGCCCCAGGAGTGGGCTTCGCGCATGAGCGGTGACTACAGCCTGCTCAACTTCGTCAACGTCACCTACGACGGCATGTTCCCCAACGGCCTCCTCGTGCCCGAGCCGGCGATCAGGTGGATCGTGGCCCTGGCCCTCATCGCCTGGTTCGGGCCGAACACGCAGGAGCTCATGTCCCGCTACCGCCCGGCGCTGGGCTTCCGTCCAGCCGACAGGAAGGCCGACAAGTACCGCTGGCTCGAATGGCGGCCGAGCTACCTCTGGAGCATCGTCGTGGCGCTGCTGTGCGCCGTGGCGCTCGCGAATATGTGGATCGGGGACAATGCCGAATTCCTATACTTCCAGTTTTAGGGGCTATCTCGGCCGACTGTTGCTGGTGACAGCCGGCGTGCTCGGCCTGGCACTCGCCGCCACTGTCGCGATGGTCAAGTACGCGGTCGAGCCGAACGACCGGGTGATCCAGAGCCTCAATCTGGTCCGCAGGGCAACGGGGAGCGACGCCGCCTTCGGCGATTCGCACTTCGCCTGGGGGTTCGTCGGATCGCCGGAATTTCCCACTTTCGCCGCCGAGGGAGAGACCGTCTCCGACATGGAGCTCCGGGTCAGGTACTACTTCCGTGACAAGAAGCCCGGTAAGGTGATCATCCAGGGCGACCCGCACACATTCGCGCCTTACAAGCTCGACCGCGCGACGCACGCCTACCTGCAGAATCTCGACGACCGGTTCTGGCAGCGCTTCGTCGATCATCACCGGCCCTACCTGGGATTGTACTGGGAGAGAGTCCTTGCGAGCGGGAGCTTTGACGTTTTCCGGCCGAAGGACGAATTGCGGTGGGGGTGGATCGTCGGTCACGAGCAGTGGGCGAGGGTCGATTCCGTTGAGCGCCTGGGCCAGGCGAGTGCCCGCGTGCAGCGGCTGACTCCGGTGGCCGACTTCGAGAGCAACCAGTTCGCCGCGAGCTACCGGCACACGCTGGAGTTCCTCAGGAGTCGCGGAGCCGACGTGTGCGTGATCACGACGCCCGTGAGCTACGAGTACTACAAGTACTCGAGTACGGACAGCTCCACCGCGGCCGCGCTGGCCTTCGTCCGGCGGGTTGCCAAAGAGAACGGCGCCCGCTACGTCGACTTCTACGATCTGTACGCGCACCCCGAGTTCGCCAGCTACTTCAGAGACATGGATCACCTGAACGAGATCGGCGCTCCCCGTTTCACCTCGAAGGTCCTCTCCGCCTGCTTCGATCCCACCATGGGCACTCTGGGAAGCACCAGGCACGAAGGCCCCTGAATATCAGGGGGTCTTCGAATCCATCCAGGCGACGATCTGATCGGAGAGCCACCCGCGCACCGTTTCGGTGTAGTGGATGCCATCGCCGATGTTCAGCGAAGCGTCTCGCCAGGTAGCTCCGTTGTCATCCGATACGTGGCCCGCCAGCTCGATCAGATGCAGGCCGAGGTCGCTCGCGAGCGTCCGGATGAGGGTATTCCGGACGGAGATGGAGGTAGCCGAGTTGGCGTCGTCACGGGGCGCGAGGGTCGTGATGATGAAGTGATCGGGCGACCTTCCAGCATCAATCCACTTCTGGGCCATCCAGCGAAGGTTCGCCTCGGTCTGTGCCGCGGTAAGCGTTCTCGTCACGCCGGCGTCGTCGTTCGTTCCCATTGAGACATAGGCGAAATCGTTTGGCCCCGGGGTGAAGGCGTTTACCCGCAGGACCGGCGCGCTCGGGAAGCTCGAGTTCATCGTCTCCCCTCCCGACCAGGGATATCCCTTTCCGAGCACCTCTCCCTCGAAGCGGGTGAAGCCGCCGACCGAGAGACGGGCGTTGGGCGCGGTAGAGCTGGCGCGGTCGGGGTCTCCCGCCACATGGGTGTTGCCGCCGGTGGTAGTGCTCGCGATCGCGTGATTGACCACGGTGATCGGATTCGGGCGCAGGGCTTCCCAGTCCGCCTCGACCTTGCCGGGCACGGAGCAGGAGAGGTTCGGGTCGGACGCCGAGAGATGCGGCGTGACCGAAACGTAGGATGCCTTGCGGCTCGGATTGGGAGGAACCGAGATCCAGTCCTCCTCGCAGCGGTCGGTGTTCGAGTCGCCGAAGAGAACGATCCGCACCGTCACCGGGGTCAGCGTGGTGGCGCATGCGGCGCTGGTGAACGGCGAATCGGGAGCGTTGCCGGCGCCGGTCGCCTTGACCTCGTAGCAGTACTGAGTGCTCGGCGACAACCCGGTGTCGCTGTACGACGTGCTGTTGGCCGCGCGGGCCGAGCGAAGGGTGTACGTCCCCGCCGACCCGGTGGTGGAGCGCCAGACCTCATATCCGCCCTCGTCGGTCGCCAGGTCCTGCCACGTGAGGTCGATCTGCGACGTCGAGCCGGCCGTGGCCCCCAGGTTGGCCGGCGTGGCCGGCGGGGCGAGTGTCGTCGCGCAGTCGGTGCTCGAGAATGCCGAAGTCGGATTGATTCCGCTGCCGAGGGCGCGTACCTGGTAGCAGTACTGCGTGCCCACGGTCAGGCCGTTGTCGCTGGTGCTGGTTGCGTTGGCCGCGACGCTCTTGAGCAGCGTGAACGTGCCCGCCGGTCCGCTCGTCGAGCGCCATACCTCGAAGCCCGTCTCATTCGACGAGTTGTCGGTCCAGCCCAGTGCGATCGCCGTCGACGAGGTGGCGCTGGCGGCCAGGCTCGTCGGCGCCGCCAGCTGGGCCCCCGTTGTTGCGCAATCGTTGTTCGAAAACGCCGATGACGGAGTGATTCCGCCGCCCAGCGCCTTGACCTTGTAGCAGTACGGCGTTCCGGGAGCGAGTCCGGTGTCGTTGGCGCTGGTAGCCCCCGCGGCGACGGTCGTGAGGAGGGTGTAAGTGCCGGAGGAGCCGGTCGTGGAGCGCCACACCTCGAAGCCGGTCTCGTTGGCCGAGTTGTCGGTCCATGCCAGCGCTATGGCGGTGGTGGAGGTGGCGGTGGCCGCGAGGCCGCTCGGCGCTACCACCGGCGTAGCGGTGGTGGCGCAGGAGCCGGCGGAGAGCGGTGACGATGGAACGATGCCCGCCCCGATGGCCTTGACCTTGTAGCAGTACTGAGTTCCGGCGGTGAGGCCGGTATTACTCGAGCTCGTGGTGTTCGCGGCGACGGTGCTCAGCAGGGAATAGGTGCCCGAGAGGCCGCTGGTCGAGCGCCAGATCTCGAAGCTCTGCTCATTCGTGGAATTGTCGGTCCAGGTGAGAGCGATCGCCGTGGTCGAAGTTGCTGCGGCCGAAACGTCGGTGGGCGCCGTGAGTGCCGCCGGAGGAGTGGCGCAGGAGGTGTTCGAGAATGCCGATGGCGGAACCGATCCGCTTCCCGCCGCGCGTACCTGGTAGCAGTACTGGGCCCCCGCGGTGAGGCCGGTGTCATTGGTGCCGGTCGCGTTGGCGGCGACGCTCTTGAGCAGGGTGAACGCGCCCGCGGCGCCGGTGGTGGAGCGCCACACCTCGAATCCCGACTCGTTCGAGGAGTTGTCGTTCCAGGTGAGTGCGATGGCGGTAGTCGAAGTGGCCGCGGCCGCGAGGCCGCTGGGTGTACCCGGCGGGGGCGGGGCCGGCGTGGTCGCGCAGGCGCTGGCGGTGAACGCCGATGGCGGGGCATCGCCGGCGCCCGTCGCCCGCACCTGATAGCAGTACGCTGTCGACGAGGCCAGGCCGGCGTCGCTGGAGCTCGTGGCGTTGGCCGCGACCGACTGGAGCAGGGAATAGGTGCCGCCGGCGCCGGTAGTCGAGCGCCAGATCTCGAATCCCTGTTCATCCGCCGAGTTGTCGTTCCAGGTGAGATCGATCGCTGTTGCCGAAGAGGCGAGCGCGGCCAGCCCACTGGGGGCGGTGGGAGGTGGGGTCACCGGCACCGGCGTCGTCGCGCAGGCCGTGTTCGAGAAGTCCGAGCCCTGTCCCTTGGCGCCGATGGCTCGCACGCGGTAGCAGTAGGCCGTGCCGTCCAGCAGGCTCGTGCTGCTGTAGGTCGTGACGCCGGCGGCCACCGAGTTCACGAGCGCAAACGTTCCGCCGGCGCCGGTGACGGACCTCCAGATCTCGAAGCTCGCTTCGTCGCTCGACGCATCGGTCCACGAGAGGTCCACCTGCCCGAACGTCGGGGTCGCGGTGAGTCCGGAGGGAGCCGCGGGGGCGGCGGCCTGGAGGCATTCCGCCGCCGTATACCCCGACGGTGTCGTGCCGCTCGGTCCCACTGCCCGCACCCTGTAGCAGTAGCTGGTAACGCCGTCTACCTGGGTGTCCTGATAGGTCGAGGCGCCGGTGGCCAGTGTCGCCAGCAGCGCGTAGGTACCGCCCGCTCCCGTCGAGGAGCGGTCGAGCTCGAATGAATCCTCATTGCTCGAGTTGTCCTGCCAGCTCACCTCGAAGTCGCCGGAGGGGAGCTCCTGGACGGTCAGCCCGGTGGGGGCCGCAATCGTGAGGCTCGGGGACGCCGGATCTCCGCAGCCGACGGCCAACGCGGCGGCGGCGAGCAGTAGTGCGGCGCTCCTCAACAGGCTTCCCCTCGGGCCCATGCGGTCCCTTCGTCCGGCTTGGGAGTGCAACTGTTTGTCGGTTTGAGGCTTACCGTGTCAGGTAGTGGCACGAACCGAGCCAGCGGCAAGGCCTCGAACCAGCCCCAGATGGGCCCGTCCAACTATGCGGGGCTCAAGAG
>JBOHSC010000228.1:0-1840 GCA_050733115.1 Gemmatimonadales bacterium | reverse complement strand
GGACTCGAACCCACAAGCCCTTGCGGGCAATGGATTTTGAATCCATCGCGTTTGCCATTTCGCCACCGCCGCAGGCCAGGCCATTGTTGCGGCTTCGAGTGGCGGAATCGCAGCGCGGCGCCCCGCTAGCCTCGAAGCCATGTGCGGTCGCTACACGCTTGCCAACCCCAAGCCCGCCGGATTCCGGTCCCGATTCGGGATCGACGAGTCCGTCGATCTGAGCGACGAGGAGCCCCGCTACAACATCGCACCCACCGACCCGGTGCTGGCGGTTCGCCGAACGGAGTCGGGTGCGCGCGACGTGGGGCGACTGCGCTGGGGACTGGTTCCGGGCCGGTGGGCCGAGCGTCGCTCGGGCCCGCCGCTGATCAACGCGCGCGCGGAGTCGCTTCCGGAGCAGCCGGCCTTCGCCGAGTCGTTTCGCGAGCGGCGCTGCCTGATTCCCGCTGACGGGTTCTACGAGTGGCGCAGGGACCCGGGACGCAAGGTGCCGATCTGGTTGAGCCGGCCCGACGGGGACCTGTTTGCGTTCGCAGGGATCTGGGCGGAGCTGCCGGCCCGTGGCGAGTCGCCCGGCTCCCTGCACAGCTGCGCCATCGTCACCTGCGCCCCGAACGAGTTGATCCGGCCGATCCACGATCGGATGCCAGTTGTCCTGCAGCCCGAGCTCGAGGAGTGGTGGCTGGACCCCGAGCTGGGTGAGGAGGAGCTGCTGGCGCTTCTCGTGCCCGCTCCGGAAGACGCCCTCGTCACGCGAGAGGTCGGCGATTTCGTCAACAGCGTGCGTGATGACGGCCCGCACCTGATCGAGCGCCGGGCCGAGGAGCCGCAGCTCTTCTAGGCCGGTTGGGGCTCGGGGGGCAGATCGTCGTCGTGCTCGCCGGGAAGCGGTACGCCGCCGATGGGCCGCTCCTCCTCCACGTGCCAGTTCTGGTTGAAGCCGACCATCGCGACGACGATCAGCAGTAGCTGGACGGGGATGAGGATGATGCAGAGCAGGCCGAGGAGGTCATCGGGAAGGGCCGGCCCGCTGAGACCCGGCTTGTTGCGGTCGAACCACGCGGGGGCGGCGACGGCGGCGAAGATCGCGAGGATGATCGCCAGCGCCGATGCGACCGGCAGCACGCCGCGCTGCCATCGTGCGCCGACGAGGAACGCGAACACGATGTAGAGGCCCGCCCAGATAAGGGTCGCAATCCCGACGCTTGCGCCCTCGAGGCGCGACCAGCCGCCGATGGTGATGACGATCAGCAGCCCGGCCGAGACGAGCAGCACGAAGGAGACGAGAAATTTCGTCGTCTTCGTCTCTGACTTCTCCCTGTTGGGCCGCCAGAGCTCATATCCGGGCCGGACACTCGTAGCCTCCACAACCGCCAGTCTAGAATCTCTGCCGGTCCCGCGCGGAGGTTATTTCCCGCGCATTTGCAAGGCTCTTTTCAAATCCGCGGACGTGGCGGAACTGGCATACGCGCCAGGTTTAGGTCCTGGTGGGCCCTTGCGGCCCTTGGAGGTTCGAATCCTCTCGTCCGCATCTACACTCCGACGCCCGCTCGGGGGAGTGAGTTAATGGCTAGACGCATGGTCTCCAAAACCATGAATCCGGGTTCGAATCCCGGCTCCCCCGCTGGACGCCATCCCGCACGCGCGCCCGGGTAACCTCTGGGCGAATGGCCTGGGCAGTGGCGGCACCGGTGGGGAGACGAGCGGGCGCGTGCGCGGCGTTCGCGCTGCTCACTCTCGCGATCTTCGCTTGGCTCGGTGCCACGTCCGGGACGACGGCAGCCTTCGCGTGCGCCCATGCGACCGACCGGCCTCATCAGACGTCGCTGGCGAAGCTCGG
>JBOHSC010000227.1:0-4794 GCA_050733115.1 Gemmatimonadales bacterium | reverse complement strand
GTACACTAGTGACGAAGTCATGCCTCCTGGTAGTACTCTTGGCCCAGGTGGGTGATCTGCTCTTCGCCCATGAGCCAGCGCAGGGTGTTCTTGAGCTTGGTCTGCTGGATGAACAGGTCGTGCTCGGGATACAGCCCCGGCGCCGTCTGCGGGCTCTTGAAGTAGAAGGAGAGCCACTCCTGAATGCCACTCATCCCGGCTCGCTGCGCGAGGTCGAAGAAAAGGGCCAGGTCGAGCACCAACGGTGCCGCGAGAATCGAATCGCGGCAGAGAAAATCGACCTTGATCTGCATCGGGTAGCCGAGCCACCCGAAGATGTCGATGTTGTCCCACCCCTCCTTGTTGTCTCCCCGCGGCGGATAGTAGTTGATCCGCACCTTGTGGTAGATCTTCCCGTACAGCTCGGGGTAGAGCTTCGGCTGGAGAATGTACTCCAGCACGCCGAGCTTCGACTCCTCCTTCGTCTTGAAGCTCTCCGGATCGTCGAGGACCTCGCCGTCGCGGTTGCCGAGGATGTTGGTGGAGTACCAGCCGGCCACGCCGAGCATGCGCGCCTTGAACATCGGCGCGAGTACCGTCTTCACCATCGTCTGGCCGGTCTTGAAGTCCTTCCCGCCGATCGGAACCCGCTTTTCCTTGGCGAGCGCCTCCATGGCCGGGAAGTCGCACGTGAGATTGGGCGCGCCGTTCGCGAACGGCACCCCTTCCTGAATGGCGGCGTAGGCGTAGAGCATCGACGGTGCGATGCTCTGCTCGTTGGCATCCATCGCCTTTTCGAAGGCGTCAAGGGTCCAGTGCGCGGGGCCGGGGCTGATGAAGATCTCGGTGGACGCGCACCACACCATGACCAGCCGGTCGCACTTGTGCCTGGCCCTGAACTCGCGAATGTCCTTCCGCAGCGCCTCGGCGAGCTCGCGCTTGCTCCCGGCCGTCTTGACGTTTTTGCCCTCGAGCCGCTTCACGTAGGCCTGGTCGAACACGGCGGGCATCGGCTTGATGGCCTTGAGGAAGTCGCCGATCGGCTCGAGGTGCTCGTGCCGGTCGAGCACGCCGGCGTGGACCGCGGCAGTGTAGGCATCATCGGGCACCGGGTCCCAGGCCCCGAACACGAGGTCGGCCAGTGCCGCGAGCGGGATGAAATCGTGGATCAGCGGGGCCCGGCCGTCAGTGCGCTTGCCGAGACGAATCGTGCCCATCTGGGTGAGCGAGCCGATCGGCTTGGCCGCACCCCGGCGCACATTTTCCACGCCGGCGATGAACGTCGTCGCCACGGCGCCGAGTCCCACGCAGAGCACTCCGAGCTTTCCCTGGGCCGGCGCGATCTGCCGGGCTTTCTGGTCGGCCACTGCTAGCGTCCTTTCGCGAGAGTATCGAGGCGGGCGGGCTCGATGTCGCGGGGGTGAGCCGGCCCTTCGGCAGTGCGGTAGACGTAGACGAACCGCTGCACCACCGTGATCACCGAGGCCGCGGCCAGGAGCGCCACCACCGCTTCGAGCACCAGCGCTCGAGGCCCGGCGCCGACGAGGAGCGACGTCAGTCCCAGGCCGAGGATTCGCTCGGCCCGCTGCGCGATCCCCACCTTGCACTCGAGCCCGAGCCCTTCGGCCCGGGCGCGCGCGTACGAGACCAGAAGGGAGCTGAGGATGGCGATCATACAGATGACAACCGCCGGGGCCCGATAGGCGACGTCCGGCGCGGTCAGCAGGAAGGCACCGATGCCGATGAAGGTGGCCCCGTCACCCACCCGGTCGAGGGTGGAGTCGTAGAAGGCCCCGAACTTCGTCACCATGGCGCCGCCACGGGCCACCTGTCCATCGAGGGTGTCGGTGATGCCGCTGAGCAGGAGCAGGAGACCGCCAAGACGGATATGGCCGACAGCGTAAGCCACCGCGGAGACGAGGACGAGCCCGGTTCCGACGGTAGTGATCGTGTTCGGCCGCACGCCGGCCCGGATCAGCCGCTCCACCATCGGGTTCACCGCGGCGTAGAATGGCTTCTCCAGTGCTCCCAACAGCTTCACTCGTGTCAGTCCTCTGGGGGACGGGTCGGCCACCGATCCCCCGACCGATGGCGCGGGCGAAAGGATAATCGCCAGAACCCTTTAGGGCAATCTGAATGAGCGGCCTATTCCGGATAGATCAAGGCCCCTCGGCGCCGCTCCCTGAACCTTTCCAGCGCCGGCGCCCAGCCGCGCACGATCGCCGCCGGGTCGGTGCCGGCGTCGAGCGCCTGCCGGAGCTCGGGCCCCCCAGCCAGGCGGTCGAACTGCTTCTCAATCCAGGCGAATCGGCCTTCAGACGTGGCGCGGACGGCGGCGAGGAGTTGCACCGCCGTCGCCGTCGGGTCGTAGGTGGCACGGTCGGTCACCGCAAGCCGGATCCCCGGCACGACGGTGTCGGCGTACTTCCCGTCGCCCGGCCTGGCCGGTGTGAACCGGACCGACATGAATCGAACACCCGGCACCGGCGACGCGTGCATGGCCGCGAGCACCCGGGTCGTGTCGAGCCACGGCGCGCCGATCTGCTCGAATGGCGCGTCCGAGCCGCGGCCGACCGACAGATTGGTTCCCTCGAAGAGACACAATCCCGGATAGTGAAAGAGGCTCTCCAGCGACCGGAGATTGGGACTCGGCGGAACGAACGAGAGTCCCGTCTCGTCGAACGCCATGCCACGGCGCCAGCCCGCCACCGGAACCACCACGAGCGATCCTTCGATGCTCAGATCCGAGCGTGCCAGGCGGGCCAGCTCGCCGAGTGTCATGCCATGCCGCATCGGCACTTCCAGGTACCCTACCGGCGAAGCGAAGGCGCGGTCGAGGACGTTCCCCCCCACCGCGCCGCCGATCGGGTCGGGACGGTCGAGGACCACCACCGGGATGCTGCGCCGCGCGGCGGCCTTCATCACCTCGGCGGTGGTGTAGAGGTAGGTGTAGTAGCGGGCACCCGCGTCCTGCAGATCGACCAGTATTACGTCGATCCCCTCGAGCATCTCGTCGGTGGGGGCGGAACTCCGGCCGTAAAGACTGTAGATTGGTAGGCCGGTGGCCGAATCCCTGGACGATGCCACCGCCGCACCTGGATCGGCCGCGCCGCGAAAGCCATGCTCCGGACTGAATAGCGCCACGAGATCGACGCCGGCGTCTCGAAGCCGCGTCACATCGCTCGTCCCGCGCGCGTCCACGCCAGACTGATTGGTCACCAGGCCGACGCGGCGGCCGCGCACCAGGCTCGCGCTGTCGCTCAGCAGCACGTCGATTCCCGGACGCACCTTCGCCGGAGCGCCGACCCTCGCCGTCGGCGGCGGGGGGCTGCA
This sequence comes from Gemmatimonadales bacterium, assembly GCA_050733115.1. Lineage (GTDB taxonomy): Bacteria > Gemmatimonadota > Gemmatimonadetes > Gemmatimonadales > GWC2-71-9 > CAVVWJ01. Next base: position 1,482 of record JBOHSC010000227.1, on the reverse strand, counting down.
TCCGAGCGACCATCCCCACAGTCCCAGCAGCACGAGAGAGCGGTGCACTTCAAACACCTCGCGATAGTGTTGGTCTCGTTGTGCGCCTGCGCGCCGGCCAGCCCGCCGCGGATGATTCCCCATCCGGTGCCGTACCCGCCCAGGGCGACGGTCACCGTCGACCCCGAGGTCGACGAAATTCTCGGTGGACTCTCCGTGCGCGACCGGATCGCGCAGCTCGTGGTGCCGTGGATTCCGGGGAACTATGCCGCCTACGATGACTCCGGCTTCACCCGCGCGGAGGCGTGGGTGGACTCGCTGCACGTGGGAGGGGTGATCGTCTCGATCGGCTCGCCGCTCGACATTGCCGCCAAGCTGAACCGGCTGCAACGCCGCTCGCGTCTGCCGCTCCTCGTCGCGTCCGATTTCGAGGGCGGCACCAGCATCCGGCTGGTCGGAGGAACTCCGTTCCCACCCAATATGGGCGTTGGCGCAACCGGGAGCGACACCGCGGCGTACGAGATCGGCCGGATCACGGCGCTGGAAGGCCGCGCCGTGGGCGTACACCTCGCCTTCGCGCCCGTGGCCGACGTCAACAACAATTCCGCCAACCCGATCATCAACGTTCGCTCGTACGGCGAGAGCCCCGCCGACGTGAGCCGCTTCGTCGCCGCCGAGGTGCGCGGCCTTCAGGATCACGGTATGGTCGCCACCGCCAAGCATTTTCCCGGTCATGGCGACACCGGTACCGACTCGCACATCGCGCTTCCGGTCATCACCGCCGACTGGGCTCGGCTCGATTCGGTCGAGCTGGTCCCCTTCCGCGCCGCCATCGCCGCCGGCGTGCAGGTGGTCATGTCGGCCCACGTGGCGCTACCGGCCATCGACGCGGGCCGGATCAGACCCGGCACCGTGGTACCCGAGATTCTCACCGGCATCCTTCGCGATTCGCTCGGATTCCACGGGCTCATCGTCACCGATGCGCTCAACATGGCCGGCGTCGCCGACCTTTACGGCGCGGAGGCCGGCATGCGGGCCTTCCTGGCGGGGGCGGATCTCCTCCTCCAGCCGGCCGATCCCGGCGCAACGATCGACGCAATGGAAGCGGCCGTCGCCCGGGGTGAGATCACCGCGGAGCGTCTCGACCGGTCGGTCCGGCGGGTGCTGCAGCTCAAGCGATCGATCGGTCTCTTCCAGCAGCGCACGGTGCCGCTCGACAGCATCCCGGCGGTGGTCGGCAGCGCGGCGTTCAAGGCCAGCGCCGCCGACATCGCCACGCGCTCCGTGGTCATGGTGAAGGATGTGGGCGGCACCATCCACGGACTCAAGGGCGCGCGGCCCGGGCTCACGCTCGTCTCCTACGCCGAAGAAGAGCACCGCGCCGCCGGCATGACGCTGGCCGCCGAGCTCCGGGCGCTGGGATTTTCCGTCACGTTGTCGAGGCTCTGGCCCTCGAGCGGCCCGGCCAGCTACGATTCCGCCGCCGTGGCGATCGCGCGGAAT
>JBOHSC010000226.1:0-3844 GCA_050733115.1 Gemmatimonadales bacterium | reverse complement strand
GCCTGGCCCTGCTGGCCGAGCAGCACCTCAAGCGGCTCAAGCAGAACGGGTTCAAGGCGATCCTGCCGGGCATCGAGTCGTGGTACGACATGGGCAACAAGTCCAAGACCGGCAAGCGCCACGGCATGGAAAAGGTCCAGACCGTCGCGGATCATGTGAACATGATCCTGCGCTACATCCCCTACATCCAGACCAACTTCGTGCTCGGCCTCGACGGCGACATGGGGCCGGAGCCGTTCGAGCTGACCAAGAAGTTCATCGACCTGGCGCCGGGCGCGTTCCCGGCGTATTCGCTGCTGTCGGCCTTCGGACGCGCCGCACCGATGAATCTGGATTACCAGCGCGCCGGCCGAGTGTTGCCCTTCCCGTTCCACTTCCTGAACAACAATCATGCGATGAACGTCCGACCCAAGAACTATAGCTGGCCCGAGTTCTATGACGGCCTCATCGACGTCACGAGCTACTCCTTTTCCTGGCGTGCCATTGCCCGCCGCGTGCCTGCCACGCCGACCACCATTCCAAAGTGGATGAACTTCGTGCGGGCGGTGTCATCGGAAGGGTTCGGACGAATCCGGTATCACACCACCATCCGGAAGCTGCTCGACACCGACGCATCGTTGCTTCCGTACCTGGACGGCGAGTCGGACGTATTGCCGGAGTTCTACCTGGAGAAGATTCGCCGGGAGCTGGGGCCGATGTACCAGCATTTGCCGGCAGGCGCGCTGTACCACGATCAGAACGCCTATCTGCAGACGGTGACCGAGGAGCCCGAGCTGGCTCCGGTGCAGCTCAGGAGCCGCCGCGCGGGCTGAGCCTCAGCTATCGGCCAGCCGGGTGCGCATGTTGATCCAGGAGCCCACCCGCTTCAGGCCTCCGCGAAACTCGAAGTGCTCTTCCGCCATCAGCCGCTCGCCCTGAGGCGTCGCCGGCGCGGTGAGGTGCCAGAGCAGAAGCTGCTGCCCGATCGCCGACGCCGGCATCCACACCCCCGGTTGAACCCCCGGATAGAGTGATGCATACTCGGCCCGGAGCCGGGCCTCGCGGATGGTTCCGTTCACGCTGCTCCTCCCATGATTTCTGGTGGTGAAGAACGCCCGCAAAGCTTATCGCCACAATGACCTTCCGGCCAGTAGCGGGGCCAGTCCGCGGTCTTCCTTGGGCGGAGTCCTCCGGCTAGTTTATCTGTCCCGTCGGCGCCGTAGCCAAGTGGTAAGGCAGAGGTCTGCAAAACCTCCACCCCCAGTTCGAATCTGGGCGGCGCCTCTGCAACACATCAATGACTTACCGGCTCCCGTCCTGGGAGCCCGTTTTGTTTGGGAGTCGGTAAGTTGCCTCAATGACCCTCCTCCGCTCTCTCCGCCACCGGAATTACCGGCTCTTCTTCGGCGGCCAGAGCATCTCGCTCGTCGGCACCTGGATCACCCGAATCGCCACGAGCTGGCTGGTCTACCGGCTCACCGGTTCCGACCTGCTCCTCGGCATCGTCGGCTTCTGCGGACAGATCCCCTCGCTCTTCCTGGCTCCGGTGGCCGGGGTGTACGTGGACCGGTGGGATCGGCGGAAGGTGCTGCTGGTGACCCAGGTGCTGTCGCTCCTGCAATCGCTCGCGCTGGCGGTCCTCTCGTTCGCGGGCATCATCACGGTGGTCGAGATCCTGGGACTCCAGGCCTTCCAGGGCGTCATCAACGCCTTCGACACACCGGCGCGGCAGGCGTTCGTGGTCCAGATGGTCGACGACCGCGCCGACCTGCCGAACGCGATCGCGCTCAACTCCTCGATGGTGAACGCGAGCCGGATCGCCGGTCCCGCGCTCGGCGGCGTCATCATCGCCGCGTTCGGCGAATCGTGGTGCTTCCTCCTGGACGCGATCTCCTACGTCGCCGTGCTCGCCTCGCTCCTCGCGATGCGGGTCTCGCGGGAGGTGCGCCCCCGCACCGGCAGCCGGATGGTCGAGGAGCTCCTGACCGGCTTCCGCTACGTGCGCGACTTCATGCCGATCCGGAGCGTGCTGCTCCTCCTGGCGCTCGTGAGCACCATGGGCATGCCGTACACGGTGCTCATGCCGGCTGTCGCGATCAAGGTGCTGCACGGCGGGGCGCACACACTCGGCGTCCTGATGGGTGCGTCGGGACTCGGCGCGCTGGCCGGCGCGGTCTACCTCGCCTCGCGACGCTCGGTGGTCGGGCTCGGACGCGTGATCATGGTCTCGGTGATGGTATTCGGCGGCGCCCTCGTGGCATTCGGCCTCTCGCGCTCGTTCTGGCTCTCGCTCGCGCTGCTGCCGCTGGTGGGCGCCGGCTTCATGGTAACGCTCGCCTCCAGCAACACCATCGTCCAGACGCTGGTCGAGGAACATCTCCGCGGTCGGGTCATGGCCTTGTACACGATGGCCTTTCTCGGTACCGCGCCGATCGGCAGTCTCCTGGCCGGCGTTCTCGCCGATCATCTCGGCGAGCCGGTCACCGTGATCATAGGCGGAGTGGTCTGCATCGCCGGGGGCATCTGCTTCGGGAGCCGGCTCGGCCGCTTCCGCGAGATGGTGCGGCCCATCTACCTCAAGCGCGGCATCATCACCGCCTGAGCGCCGCCTCCCAATCCAATGGCACCTCGAGCCGTTGTGGAGTATCATCCTCACGTGAATGCCGTCTTTGCATTGTCGCTCGTCTTCGCTTCCGGAAAAGCCGCCTACCCGCCACACCGCGATCTTTCGCTCGTCGTCATCGTCACAGTGGACCAGCTCCGACCCGACTACTTCGCGAGGTACGGCGAGGAGTTCACCGGTGGATTCCGGACGATTCTCGACCGCGGCACCCTGTTCGATCATGGACAGCAGAGCCACGCAATCACCGAGACCGCTCCGGGCCACGCGACGATCCTCTCGGGAAGGGAGCCGGCGAGCACCGGGATCATGGACAACGATCTCGGCGTCGAGGATCCATCCGCGCCTCTCCTTGCCGGTGGTCCCGGGCCCGGCGCGTCGCCCCGCCGCTTCAGGGGCACCACACTCTTCGATTGGCTTGAGGCGGCCGATTCCACGACGCAGGTGCTCTCGGTATCGCGCAAGGATCGCGGCGCCATCATGACGGTGGGGCGGGCCCGCGCACCGATCTACTGGTGGTCGAACGGCGTGTTCACCACCAGCCGGTTCTACGCCGATTCCCTCCCGACCTGGGTGCAGGCGTTCAACGCCGGACGTCCCGCCCAGCGGCTCGCTGGAAAGGTGTGGGATTTGCTCCTTCCGGCGTCGGCATACTCCGAGGCCGACGACGAGCGGTACGAGAACGGCGGGAAAGACGTGACCTTTCCCCATCGACTGCCCGGCGTCACGGAAATTGCCCGGCATCTCGAGGACTACCCGTGGATGGACTCCCTCACCCTCGCCTTCGCGCTGGAGGGAGCTCGAGTCCTCCATCTGGGCGGCCGCCGGAATCCCGATCTGCTGCTGGTGTCGCTCTCGAGCACCGACGCGGTGGGGCATCGGTACGGCCCCGACTCACGAGAGATCCACGATCAGCTCCTGCGGGTGGACCGCTGGCTCGGTCAGTTTCTCGATTCCCTCGCCGCGCGGGTGCCGCCGCCACGCACCCTAGTCGTGCTCACCGCCGACCACGGCGTGCAGTCGTTTCCCGAGCGTGTGCCGGGGAAGGGAAGGGTGTGGCTGGGAGACCTGGCGCAGAAAGGTTGGAGCTTCGGCAGCGGACTGCTCTCGGCCGACACGGCGGCGTTGAGCGCGCGGGGAGTACTGGTGGACAGACTGGCCCGGCGTCTGGCCGCTGCGGCGTCACGGCGAAAGGGCGTCGCGCGCGTGTTCACGCCGGCCACCCTCGCGGCCGCACCGCCGACG
>JBOHSC010000225.1:0-1991 GCA_050733115.1 Gemmatimonadales bacterium | reverse complement strand
ACAGCGGGCTGTTGTGCAGCTCCATCGGCGCCAGTGCTCCGGGGAGCCGCTGGATGGGGGCCATGGCTTCGCCGGTGACGGAGTCGTGCAACACGAGATGGCGCTGGCTGAAAGTTCCGCGCTCGGTGTCCTGACCGGTCAGCCGCACCGGCACGCCTTCCGTGAGGAGCGAGGCGAGCGCCAGCGCTTCGGCGTGTGCCCAGTCGATCCCTCCGTCGGGGCCGAGCGCCGCGCGGCGCCGCTCGAGCTGCTTGCGGAGCTTCGGGTGAACGTTGAAGCCCTCGGGCCAGCTCAGGAGCTGCTCGTTGAGCGCGACGAGGAACTCCGGCGCCAGGGCCGTGCCGACTTCCTGTCCGGCGCCCGCCAGCTTGTGATGCTGCTCCGACGGCGCGCCCTTGTTGGCGCTCGCCTTGAAGCCCTGCTGGATGTCCACCAGGCGCTGGTAGGCTTCCGTCGCCTGCCGCTCGACCTCCTCCTTGGTCATGACACCCTGGTCAACCAGGGCGCGCGCGTACAGCTCGCGCACCGGCGGGAGACTCTTGATCCGCTCGTACATTCGGGGCTGCGTGTAGGCCGGCTCGTCGCCCTCATTGTGGCCATGCCTGCGATAGCCTACCAGGTCGATGAGGATGTCCTGGTGGAACCGGTCGCGGTACGCCATCGAGAGCCGCACCGCGGAAAGACACGCCTCCGGATCGTCGGCGTTGACGTGGACAATCGGGATGTCGAACCCCTTGGCGAGGTCGGAGGCATACCGGGTGGAGCGCGCGTCGCCCATGTCGGTCGTGAAGCCGACCTGGTTGTTGGTGATGATGTGCAGCGTGCCGCCGGTGCGATAACCCTTGAGCGCACCGAGATTGAGCGTCTCGGCGACGACTCCCTGGCCCGCGAACGCGGCGTCACCGTGTATGGTGACCGGCAACGCCGCGCTCGGATCGTGGTGCGCGTCGCGGCCGCGGCGCTGCGTCTGCCGGGCCCGGGCCCGGCCGTCGACCACGGGAGCCACGAACTCGAGATGGCTGGGGTTGGGGCAGAGGGTGACCGTGATCGCCTTGCCCTTGGGCGTGACGTACGCCCCCTCGGCTCCGTGGTGGTACTTCACGTCTCCCGTGCCGCCTTCGGGAGTCAGCTGGCCGGCCTCGACGTTTCGACCCCCCTCGAACTCGGCGAAGATCGTCTCGTACGGACGGCCCACCGTGTGGGCGAGCACGTTGAGCCGGCCCCGGTGCGCCATGCCCACCACCACATCGCGCGCGCCCGAATCGGCGGCCCGCTCGATGGTGAGGTCGAGCATCGGGACGAGCACGTCCACGCCTTCGATCGAGAAGCGCTTCTGGCCGAGGTAGGCCTTGTGGAGAAACCGCTCGAGGGTCTCGACCTCGGTGAGCCGCTGGAGGAGCCGGCGCTGCTCGGTGGCGTTCATCGGCTGGCGATAGGCGCCGCTCTCGATTTTTTCACGGAGCCAAACGCGCTCCTCGTGCGTCGAGATGTGCTCGATCTCGTACGCCATGGTGCCGCAATAGGTGGCCTGGAGATACGGCAGCGATTCGGCCAGCGTCCGCCCCGGCACGGCGATGCGCAGCACCTTCGATGGAATCGCGGCCATGACCTCGGGCGTAAGGCCGAGAGGACCCGGGTTGAGCGCCGGATCGCCGATGGGCGGTGTGCCGAGGGGGTCGAGGTGCGCGGCGAGGTGGCCGTGCATGCGGAAGGCCTTCATCAGCGCCATGGCCGCGGCCACGTGGTAGAGCATCTCCGGCGCCACGGGGCCGAGTGCCTCGTCGCGCTTGGCGGCCGGCTGCGCCTTGAGGATTTCGTAGCTGACGGCTGAAAGCTGCAGGCTCTCTTCCAGCAGCTCGTAGAATCCGGCATCGCCCTGCAGCAGGTGGTCGACAGTGGCGAGGAACGATCCCGACTCCGCGCCCTGGATGACGCGGTGGTCGTAGGTGCTCGTGATCGTCATGACCTTGCTGATGCCGAATTCCCTGAGC
>JBOHSC010000224.1:0-8053 GCA_050733115.1 Gemmatimonadales bacterium | reverse complement strand
GCCACACACCGCCGATGCCCGCCGAGAGGGCACCGAGGAATTCGCGACGGCTGGACCAGTTCGACGTCACGGGACGCTCAGTTCCATTGCATGCGCCCCCGCAAGCTCGTGATGTGTGCGACGTGATGCTCGCCGTGCCATGCGTACATCGCCAGCATCTCATCGAGGGTCAACTCGCGTCGGTGCTCGGGATGAGTATACGTACGAGCCCAGTCCCCGGAATTCAGCTGGCGAAGGAGGAGTACCCAGCGCGCGTGGAGGGCATCGAGCAGGCCGAGCGAGATGCCTATCGGTCCCGACCGCGCGTCGGGCAGCTCGGCCCAGCGCACCTCATCGTAGGGGCGGATCGTGGGTGACGTCTCGGTGAGCGCCAGCCGGAACCTCGTGTAGGCATTGAGATGGCTGTCGGGCACGTGGTGGACGACCTGCCTGACGGTCCACCCGCCGGGGCGGTACGGTGTGTCGAGCTGGGTGTCCGAGAGCCCGTGCACCGCGGCCCGCAGGCTCGACGGCGCCGCCGCAATGCGTCCGATACACGCCTTTCGATCGCTCTCCGTCAGCGACCCGGCGTACTTGAAATCCCCGATGGGATAACGGAGGTCGTCCATGCGCCCTCTCGATGGAGTTTGAAGCTTGCCGCCGCCGCCACGAAGGCGGCGATCAGCGGATGTGACTCGCCGCGCAGCCCGGCACGCTCCGGCTGGAAGAGCGTCGCGAGGAAAAATGGATGCTCCGCAAGCTCGACCACACGTGCCTCGCCCGCCGGGTCACGGCCGGTAATGCGCAGTCCCTGCCGCTCGAGCCGGTCTTCGTAAGCCGCATTGAGGCCATAGCAGCAGTGAAATTCCTCCCGCAGCTCCGCGGTCCCGCAGAGTGCCCGGGCTTGCGAACCGGCCAGGAGCTCGATCGTCCCGGCGCGCTCGACGAGCGTGCAGCTCAGTGGCGTGACGATGGGGTCCGCCGCGCCCGGATCGGTCTCGGCGTGGCCGGCACCCGAGAGGCCGAGCGCGTTGCGCGCGTACTCGATCACGGCGTGTTGGAATCCGCCACAGGTACCGAGGAAGGGGGTACCCGACTCGCGCGCATAACGGATGGCGCGGAGAGCGCCGGTCATGCTGGCGTAGGGAGTGGCTGGGATGCACCAGATGGCATTGTAAGGTGCGAGGAAATCGTCGATCGGATCGGGAATCGACGCGGTGTGTATCCAGGTGGGCCGGACGTCGATTCCGGCGGTATGGCTGGCGGCGGCCAGGGCCGGAGGTATCGCCCGGTGAGCGGTGACCGCCGGGTCGTGATCTCCGATCAACGCGATGCCGACTGCGCCACTCGCATCCACCGCTCGATCTCCTCTAATGACCGTCGCCCGCCCGATCCCGGCTCCTGCCCCGCCCCGTCCGCGCTCCGCCGCGGAACTCGAAGTGCTCCTCCGGCAGAACCCGCTCGTGGGCGGGCGCTTCCGCCAATTCCTGCAGCATCAGGTTGGCCAGCACCGCCTCCGCGACCCGCACGGCGGACTCCCACTGATCCGGCTTGAGTCCTGGATAGAGGTGGGCGAATTCAGGGCGGAGCCTGGCCTCTCGCATGGCCTGAATCTAGCTACGCGTAGAGGTGGGTGCGCGACGAGCGCAACCATTTTCACTACCCCCGCATCCAACTTAGTGCAGTAGTTCTCCGCAGTACCGGTCCCCGGAGTCGCGGCCCAGGTAGTTCGGCTCCGGGGACTACCTCCCTCTCACCGCTCGGTGCGGTCAGACAGTGGGGTCGATTTGACCCCGGGTTGTTTGATCAGCGCGTAGAGGGGGTCGAGTTCCGCGGGCACCGACGCCGTCAGATTCTCCGCACCGTTCTCCGTGATCAACACCGTATCCTCCAGCCGGACATGGGCTTTCCGCTCCGGAGAGTCGAGCAGCGGCTCCACGTTGAAGACGGTCCCCGTCACGAACGCCCTCTTTGCCCAGTCCCCGGTGATGTCTTCGACGTCGTGCACGGAGATCCCCACAAAGTGCCCTACGTACCGCCCCCACGCCTTGAATTGCTCGCCATAACCGTACCTGGCGTAGATCGGCTCGGCCAAGTTCTGTAGCGACTCGATGCTGGCGCCGGGCTTCATGGCGGCGATGATCGCGTTTCGGGCCTCGAGGATGCAGCGGTACATCTTCTCCGCTGCGCCGATGCGGCCACTCGTCCGCAGCCGCTCGATCACGAATGGCGTCTTGACCGACCGGAGCTCGTCGAGCATGGGGCTCACGTCCGCGAGGGAGAGGTGCGGTACCACCCCGTGGAGCCGCTCGATCGCCTGGGTCACGTCGGACGGGTGTCCGAAGAGGGGATGATCCATCGCCTGCGCATTGAAGTTGCGGGCCTCGGCTCGAGCGTTGAGCAGGCGGGCGGGCGGGGTGAGCTGCACGTACAGCTTTTTCACTGCGGGGTTTCCCCCGGGGTAGCTCAGATAGGTGAAGATGTTCTCCATCGGGAGCACGTTCATGCCGAAGCGCTCCTGCGGCTTTTCCGCGCAAAGACTACCGCACCCTTGGTGACGCCATTCAGCAGGAGCACTGCCCCCGGCTCCTCGATTCCCGTCAGATAGAAGAAGTCGGGCGATTGCCGGAATCGGACCGCCTCCGGATGCTCTTCCCCACCCATGATCACCGCGACGCCGTCGGGGATCATCGCGAGGAGTCTGGCGCGTCGCGCAGCGACCTCCGCCATGGAGAGCGAGTCCTGCGCGGCGAGCGGTGCGGGGAGGCATACGAGCGCGAGACACAGCAGCGCCCGAGCGCCGCGGACGGCGGGGAGTGCAAGCCGTGACATGGTCCTGGTTCTCCTGAGAGATAAGCAGCGAAGCGGCGGTGAGTTGGGTGCTGCTCAAGACGTGGTTGCCCGCTCCCGAGTTTCCCGGCGGGCGCGATTCTGGCAACTCCCCCTCGATACCGACCGCGCCAATGCAGGAACCAGCACTCACCTCTGGAGGAATGCCCATGTCCGTCCGCCTCATCGCGGTTGCGCTGGCGCTGGCCGCCATCACCGGCGTGGCCCCCGCGAATGCACAGCAGCCCAGCGTGCGTGGCGTCTGGCTGGGCGGCGGGCTGGGCACCGCCTCCGCCCGGGTGAATTGCGATCTGTGCGCGAACGATCGCAACGGTGGCTTCTCGGGATACCTAACGGGCGGACTTGCGGTCGCGCGCGGACTCCGCGCAGGCGCCGAGCTGTCGGGGTGGTTCGACACCACCAACGATGTGAGCCAGCGCCTCGCACTCCTCGGCGCTTCCCTCTACTGGAACCCGAACCCCGCGGCGCCGTGGTACCTGAAGGGGGGGATCGGCATGCTCAGCTACCGGGCATCCACCGACGACCCGAACGACGACCCGCTCACGGGGAGCGTGGCCGCTCTGCAGTTCGGTGGCGGATATGACTTCCGCGCGGCGCGCAAGCTCTGGCTCACGCCGTTTGCGAACCTGATCGTATCGAGCAGCGGCAATCTCACGAGTGGGAATACCGTCGTCACCGACGCGAGCTACTCGATGCTCCAGCTCGGCGCCGGGCTGACCTGGCGCTGAGACGCACGGACGCTCCGGCGTTTCGTGCGAGATGTTGCACGTCCGAACGCTCTCGCGGAGTCCGGCAACTTGCCGACCCTCTCGATTTCTGCATGGCGAGCCGTCACCCGATTCGGAGAGGCATGAATGCCAACGCGTGCATTGCGGCGCTCTCGAGCGACCCGCTACGATCTCACCGACGCGCTCCTCATAATCGGCCTCACCGCCGGCGTTGCCTGTTCCTCGGATCAGGCGATGGATCCGGCGAACGCCACACCGAGCCGCGCGTTCGGCATATGGAATCCGGGGCCCAACGACACCTGCACGAAGGAACAGCATGACGCCTACTCTGTCGTTGGGCCCGACGGGAAACTCTATCCCACCTGGCATCCGCCGACCGGGCCGGGAGGCTGCACTTTCGGCCATGAACACGGCCGCGATCCTCACGGCTCCGGGCTGTACGACGACACCGACGGCCTGCCGTTCGGAGTGGCCAACGAGGCGCTCGCGGTGAGCGATCCGGCCAATCCCCGCGACGAGGATCATTTCGGGCACAAGGTCGAGTGGGAAAACGATATGGAGCTGCAGTTCTCCGGCCCGGGTTCGGCGATATTCACCGGCAAGTGCGACGTGCTGACGAAGCTTCATCAGGGAACCCACTCGAAGGACGCATTCACGAATAACCTGCACGAGCTGGTCTATCACATCAAATGCAGCGACGGAACCGAGATGCACGTCACCATGCTGACGGCCATCGGCACGCCGGGTGAGTTCGTCCGGTCATGCGATCACTCGATTCACATCACCGCCGGCACGCCGACCCCAGCAAACTCCCCCAACGGGGGTGGATTCCGGGCGGTTCCCGACCGCGCGTGCGTCGAGCAGTTCATGCTCGTCTCCCCGGGCCAGATCTCCAACTTCTTCTCGGCGCTGCACGAAACATGGGAGACGTCGAACAGCATCCGGCGGGAGGACGGTCATACGCTCGCCTTCTTCAACCCGTACTTCCAGGTGAATCTGCCGAGCCGCTTCCACGATCCGGCGCTCGCGCCGGTGGTGGGGCGCCCGATCGATGTGTGTTACGAGGTGACCGGCGACGGACGGCGCGCGAGCGGTGGCCCGTGTGATCGCTCGACCGGCGACGGCCAGACGGTGGGGGTGACGTTCGACGATCCCCGCTCGGAGTTCAATGGCGCCGGCCACTTCGCCGACATCAACTCGAATCAGATCGACAACGCCGACGGCCCCGAGGACTGGTACACCGATGCCTTCGGATCACACGGCAAGACGCAGCCGTTTCCCGGCTCGATCCATCAGCGCATCGCGAGAAGGGCAACGCAGGTGGGAGTCAACGCGGGGGGGCCGGCGATCGGCACGAACCGCGATTACTCGGCGGCGGGAGTGCGCGCGCCGAACTAGCTGCGGCGCTGGTAGCAGCGGACGTCCCGGATTCCGCCGGGCTCGAGGCGGATCCGGGTGAACACCTGGGTCATGGAGACGGCCCTGTAGACACAGGCTGTAAGGGGCTTCTGGAGCCGGAAGAGCACGAGGCACTGGCGAACGCTGCACTGCACCGTCGCGGCCGCGCGCTCGAGACTGCCGCTCCGCGCCACGAGGACGCGGGGCCATGGCCCCCCCTCTCCCCGCTCCAGCACCCATCGCGTGGAGTCGTCCGTCGGGGGAAGGCTGGTGTAGCCGTTCTGGCGAACGAATTCCTCGGCGCAGCGGCGGGCCATGATCTCCATCCCCTCGCGCAGATCACGGAGAAGGAGACACCGCCGCGCGTCGGCCCTGAGCCATGGAGCCACATGTTCCGGGGCCCGCGACGGCCCCGGTGCTCCGCACGCGAAGCTTGCGAGTGACAAGAGGAAGAGACGCCTCGACACCGACCCCTCAATCGAGTACGACGCGCTCCTTCAATACCCAGACCTTCATCGCGAAGAAGAGACGGATCATCGCCGCATGGTCGCCGGCGGGCACGAGGACGACCAGCGCCTCGCCGTCGGTGCCCCGGGTGGAGCGGACGTTCTTCTTGAGGCGCATCCGCCCCTGCAGCTTGTCGAACCACTTGGGAAGCAACTTTCGCTCGTCGCCGCGGACGACGTCCTTCGAGCGCTCGCCGGTGGGATCGGCCAGCGCGACCTGCGAGTACCAGCGCCCCCGCGCATCACCCTTTGTCGCCGGAAGAAAAGTCAGCGATCGGTCGGGCAGCTCGGTCCACGCCTTCACGTTCGGTGTGGCGCGTGGGCGTACCTCGACCCGGGTGCCACGCGCCTTGGGCACCCGGACGATGAACTGCCACTCATTCTGTCTGGTGAAGTTTCCATCGCTCACGGTGTAGGTCTGCTCCGTGCCTGTAACCCCTTCTCCCGCGAACGCCCAGGTTGCCGGCCGGGATTCGCCGGGTTCCACCTTTACTCGATTCAGGTCATACCGCTTGCGCGCTGCCATGGTCTGCCTCCGCCGGTTGAGGAGTCGTCGACCGTCGGCTGGAAAGTAAGCCTGGCCCGCCGCGCGCTGCAGCTACTCGACCATGACCTCCCCGACCTGGCCCCCGAATTCGCTCGTCACGGCACGCGCGCCTGGAGGCGCCTGCCACCTGCCACCGTCCATCCGGACCGCGACCCTGTGTAGCCCCGGTGTGATCGGCACGACCATGCGCCAGGCGCCTCCCGGCGCGGGATCGAGCTCCACCGGGCGCCAGTCGGTGAAATCGCCGGCCAGCTCGACGATATGCGCATGCGGCGCGCGGAGCACAACCTCTCTCCCGGTGATGCGGGCCGGCCCGATATGGAAATCGTTGCTCACCACCCCTGCCGGACGCGCCCTGCCGGCGAACCCGAGGCCGGCTCCGGTGCTCAGGCGGAGTCCGAGCACGAAATAGCGCGATCCAGGCAGCGCCGTTACTGGATCGGAGCCTGCCCGGCCGGTGGACGCAAGGAAAGCCACGCCCGGCAGGAGGTTTCGCGTTGCGCTGACACCCCAGAGCATCACTTCGGGAACAGTCCTGCTGAACCGGCGCCCGAGGGAAAGATCGAGTCTCAGTCCAGCCACTTCCCACTCGCTCGCGAGTGTTGCGTCGGTGAACGCGGCGCGGCGCTCGGTGCCGCGCGCGCCGGGCACTGACAGGACGGTGGAATCGCCGGTGCTGCCTTCCAGGGCACCTGAATTCATCAGATCGAACGTCGTATTCGTGACCGAAAGCCCGAGTCGCAGCCGCCCCCATCCCGCCGAGGCCCCCATGACCGTTCGCTCGAGGGGACGGCGCCGCCCGAGCGACCAGCCGCTGCCGATTCCCCGTCCCACCCAGAGGAGGCTCCGCGGCGACGGCGAAGCGTACGCCCGAAGCTCACCGGTCACCGTCGTCACTCCCTGAACCCGGTGATGCCACGTCCAGTCAGCCTGGCCGAGGAGCTCCGCGCGGAAGATGCCGGCATTCGGCGAGCGCACGGTGGCGCCCGATGTCCCCTGGAAATTCCACCGCCCCGCGGCGGCGTCGGAATAGACCCCGGCACCCGAGAGGCGCAGTGGTCCGGCGCCGAAGGTGAGCGCCGGCGCGAAGGAAGCGACAGCGCCGGGAATCGATCGGTCGGGATGGTTGCTGCCGGCACCCACGTCGAGCGTCCCCGCGAGCTGTGCGGTGGCCGGTGTCGCGACGCCTGCCACCAGGCAGCCGATCAGGTGAACCGTGCGCGTACCCGTCATGGTGAGGCCGGCGGATCGGCGGCCGGTGGCGGCGCCGGACGTGGGAGGGGATCGGCCCGGGGTGCCGTCCCGTCTCGCCGCTCGGTCTGCACTCGTTTCCTGAGCGCCACGAAGTCGTCGTCGGAGCGGCCGTTACGCGCCAGCTCGAGCACCGCCCTCGTTGCCTGGTCGGCTGGTACCCCCTCGGCGACCAGGTCGGTCAGCACCGCGATCGGAACCGCCAACGAGCCGTCCCTCCGGAGCTCGTGAAGCTGCCGGAGCGAGCCGGGAGCAAGCCCGGCGCGCAGCGCTCCCGCGCCGGCAGTGAGCTCGGCCTCGGTGGCATCGCGTCCCAGTGCACCCCGGGCACTCACCAGTTGGCCGAAGAGCCCCTCGACGGCGAGCTGAATCCGTGCGGGACTCGCCCCCATCGTCTTCCCCTCCAGCGCCTTCTGGACCAGCGGTTCCGACGGGAGGCCGGCAGCCCGGGCCGAATCCACCAGATGCTGCACGCCGGCAGCGGTCGATGAATCGAGCCGCTCGGCGAGACGCCGGTCCTGCGCGGTGAGCGCGCCCGGCACGCAAGCAAGGAGCAGAAGGGTGAAGGGCAGGCGCGAACACGACACCGGCATCAGCTCACCGTCAGGACCGATATGGGTGTGCCGAAATCACTCTCGGCTACCGGCGGTTCTGCCGGATCGCGCACCCAACGCTGGCCG
This sequence comes from Gemmatimonadales bacterium, assembly GCA_050733115.1. Lineage (GTDB taxonomy): Bacteria > Gemmatimonadota > Gemmatimonadetes > Gemmatimonadales > GWC2-71-9 > CAVVWJ01. The sequence continues at coordinate 114 of JBOHSC010000224.1, read as the reverse complement.
TCGAGGAGGAAGGAGTAGTGGTATCGGCCGGGCTTGAGCCGAAGCTCAACTGTCCACACGCCGGGATCGGCGGTGGGCCGGAGTGGCGTTGCCACCGGATCCCAGTCGTTGAAA
>JBOHSC010000223.1:0-3492 GCA_050733115.1 Gemmatimonadales bacterium | reverse complement strand
CCGGCCACCCTCGCGGCCGCACCGCCGACGGACTCGGCCGCAACGCTCTGGCGAAACACGATTCCGCCGGGGCATGGGTGGCTGGTTGCCGGCGTACTCGAGCCGGGTTTCGTGTGGTCGAGAGCGGGTGCAGGCGAGGCGGAGCACGGGAGCACCGCCGCCGAAGACGTGACGGTACCGATTGCGTTCGTCGGGCCGGGGATCGGCCGCGCGGTCGTCCACCGTCCGGTGCGGACGGTGGACATCGCTCCTACGCTCGCGAAATTACTCGGTGTACGTCCAGATGAGCGGCTCGACGGCGTTGCCCTGCCGGAGATTGCGGGGGCCGCCGGTCAGTAGCGGGTGGCGGCTCGTGCCAGGCGGGCCAGGAAGTTGAGCACTACGGTGAGCCCCGACAGCTCGGCTACGGCGTAGGCGAGCGGCACGCAGGTGCGCACGACGAGAAGGCTCGGGTCCATCAGGTGCGGCGCCACGAACACCGTCCAGAGCGCGACCACCAGAATCGCCCTGACCAGCGTGACGGCCCAGGTGGCACTGCGCGCCTCGGACAGTTTGTCGCTCACCGCGACGCGGGGCCGCGACCGGCGGCGTTCCTGGCCCTTGTATGCAGAGGGGTGTGAGGCGGAATCATCCACCAGCTCGAATGGGGTGCTTCCGATCGTTGCCGTCATGCTCCATCCTCGACTGGGTAACCGATGTGGGCTGAGTGGGATGATGTACGCCGCGCGGACAAATCGCGCAAGAGTCTCGCGGACCGGCTTCCTCGCGGTCCCCGCACCCGGTTCGCGCCGAGCCCCACGGGATATCTGCACCTGGGCCACGTCGCGAACGCGGTCTGCGTCTGGGGCATTGCCCGCGCGCTGGGCGGGCGGGTCCTTTTGCGTCTCGAGGATCACGATCGCGGCAGGTGCCGCCCCGAATATGAGCACGCATTACTCGATGACCTCGAGTGGCTCGGACTCGAGCCCGACGTGGGTGCCGCCGCCGAGTTCCGGGCCGGACCGTCGGCGCACCGGCAGAGTGATTGCGACGCGGTATACGAAACCGAGCTCGCCAGACTGGCCGCGAGAGGAGAGGTGTTCGCGTGCGACTGTTCCCGGCGGGAGATGGCGCTCGAGAATGGAGACCCACCGGATCTCGAGACCCGATATGGCGGACGCTGCCGCAGCCGAGGGCTGGCGATGGAAACGGGTCGCGGCATCCGGCTTCGAATCGACCCGGGCGAGGAGCGGTTCGCGGACGGATTGCTCGGGGAGCAGGTGCAGGAGCCGTCGGCGCAGTGCGGCGACCTGCTCCTCCGCGACCGCCTGGGCAACTGGACCTATCAGTTCGCCGTGGTCGTCGACGATCTTCGCCAGGAGATAGATCTGGTGATTCGCGGGGAGGATCTGCTCGCCTCGACCGGGCGACAGCTCCGCCTGGCGCGCCTGCTGAGCCGGCGGGAGCCGCCGCTGTTCGTGCACCACCCCCTCATCCGGAATGAATCGGGGGCAAAGCTGAGCAAGTCCGCGGGCGATACCGGGATTCGTGAGTTGCGGGCAGCGGGGATATCAGCGGGTGCGGTGCTCGGTCGGGCGGCGTATTCGATCGGGTTGCTGTCCGCGCCGCGCGACCTTGGCGTGTCCGACCTGGCTGGTCTCTTCGGGGAGTCGAGTCTGGTTCGCCACAGAGGCGCAGAGAGGAACGAAAGGATGGTATGAGACTCCCTCGGGTCGCTCCAGTCGCGGTGCTCGGCGTCCTCTGCGCCTCTGCGGTGAGCGCGCAGGCGCTACCGCACGTCCTGATCCGGACCACGATGGGAGATATCGAGATCGAGGTGGACTCGGTCCATGCGCCGGTTACCGCCGCCAATTTCCTCCGCTACGTCGACCTCCAGTTCTACTCGAACTTCGGCCGGTTTCACCGAGCAGTGCGGGCGGACAATCAGGCAGCCAGCCCCATCAAGATTGCCGTGATCCAGGCCGGGCTCGAGCCGTACCGCGCACAGGGGTTCCCACCGATTCCGCTCGAGCGCACCAATGCCACCGGTCTCCATCACCTCGACGGCACGATCTCGATGGCCCGCGACGGCCCGGGGGCCGCTACATCCGATTTCTTCATCTGTATCGGAGATCAGCCCGCGCTCGACTTCGGAGGGAAACGCAATCCCGACGGGCAGGGTTTTGCCGCGTTCGGCAGGGTGGTGCGGGGAATGGCAATCGTGAACAAGATTCACGACGCCCCAGCCAAGGATCAGACTCTGACGCCGGTCGTGAAGTTTCTCGGCGTTGCGCGGGTGCCGGCCCGCCAATCCTAGTCGGTCTTCCCGGTCAGAATTCCGTTGCGAATGCGCACTGCCTTCTCGCTCGCGCCGGGGTCCGCCTCGATCTTGCTCTCCACCCGTGAGGCGAGGCGCACCTTGCCCGGGAGAGTGAGTGTGTCGGCGCCGCGCTTCACTTTGATGGGCAGCGAGTCGCCGTCGTTCTTTCCGAACTTCGCCCGGTAGGCCTCACCGAATCCTGGATCGGTCACTGCCAGGTCGCCCAGCGCGAGCAGGTAGTCGCCCGTCTTGACCCCCGCCTCTTCCGCCGCGCTTCCCGGCTCCACCGCCCTGATGACGATCCCTGTCGAGTCCTGTCCGGTGGAGATACCGAGGCGCGGCTCGCGGATCGTATCGGTGGCCGCCCTGAGCCCCGCGAGGGGAAGGATCTTGTCCCAGGGGTATGGATCGCGCGCGTCGACGTACCTGGCGGCGAAGTCGGTGAAGTTCTTTCCGCCGGCTGCTCGACTGACCGCTCCCCACCAGTCGGCGCCGGTGAATCCGCGTCCCTGTTTGTAGGTGGTGCGATAGAGCTCGCGCATCACCGTGTCGAGCGAGCGGCGGTTGTCGCTGGCGTCGCGGATGATGACGTCGAGCATGAAGCCCGCCAGTGAGCCCTTCGGATAGTAGATGTAGCCGCTGCCGTCCGTCGGGTGGATCCAGGTGGAGAGCGACGCATCCTCGAGCGCCGTGGCCGGGCCAGTGGCGACGGTGCCGATCTTCCCGGCGGTAACGCCGAAGAAATCGTCGGCCTTGACGATGTCGCTGCGGACGAGCGTGAGGTCGGCGTAGTAGTCGGTGATCCCTTCGCTCACCCAGAGCCACACCGTCGGCTCCATCCGGTCGTAGCGATACGGCACCATGTCGGCGGGACGGAGACGCTTGACGTTCCAGGCGTGGAAGATCTCGTGCGCGGTGATCGACGCGAGAATCGGGTTGCCGATGAAGCCGGTGCTGTAGATGCCGAGGTGGGAATTGGTGTGCTCCAGCGCGCTTCCACCGCCGTAGAGCGAGTCGAACACCATCATGACCGTGTAGTTCTTGAACGGTGTCTCGCCGAAGACCGCGGCTTCGGCCGGGATCATGCGGGAGATGGCGCCCCAGAAATCCGTGCGCGCCTGGCCGGTGAGGACCCCAGCCGGGTAGGTAGCCAGGCGAGTCCACTGACCGGCCACCTGCATGCTATCGTATTC
>JBOHSC010000222.1:0-5543 GCA_050733115.1 Gemmatimonadales bacterium | reverse complement strand
CCCCTCCCCCCTCCGTAGACCCTTATAGACCCCCTTTCCTCGATCCAAGCTCGAAACATCTGAAACGTTGCCGGAGGACCACATGCCAGGCGCTTTGCCGTCATCAGTCGTCTGCCTCATTCCCATCGCCGCTTTGGCCGCCATCACGGCCTGCTCACCCAGAAAATCCGGCACCGAGTCCGCGAGCGCCACCACCGCGACGGCCACGGCCGGTAGCACCGCCGAGTGGAACAAGGGCGCCGTTCCACTCAGCACCAGCTCCGCCGAAGCCACGGACCTGTACCTCCAGGGCCGGAAGCTCGCCGAGGAGCTCCGGGCCCACGACGGCCGGCTGCTGTTCGAGCAGTCCGCGGTCAAAGACCCCGCGTTCGCCATGGCGCACTACCAGCTCGCCATCAACTCCGCCACCGCGAAGGGCTTCTTCGAGCACATGAACGAGGCCGTGGCCCTGTCGGACAAGGCATCCGAGGGCGAGCGGCTCATGATCCTCAACCTCCAGGCCGGCGGCAACGCGCAGCCGGCGAAGGCGAGAGAGTACGCCGAGGAGCTGGTGTCGAAGTACCCCAACGACGAGCGCGCCCATTTCCTGCTCGGCAATGCCTACTTCGGCCAGCAGGACTACGACAAGTCCATCGAGCAGTTCAAGAAGGCGATCGAGATCAATCCGCAGTTCTCCGGCGCCTACAACTCGCTCGGCTACGCCTACCGTCCCATCGAGAAGTACGCCGACGCCGAGACGGCGTTCAGAAAGTACATCGAGCTGATCCCGAACGACCCGAACCCGTACGACTCCTACGCCGAGCTGCTGATGAAGACGGGGCGGTTCGACGAGTCGATCGCCCAGTACGAGAAGGCGCTGTCGGTCGATCCCCATTTCTCCAACGCGTACATCGGCGTCGCCACCAACATGATGCTCCAGGGGAAGCATGACGCCGCGGCCACCCAGGCGCAGAAGCTCTATGACGCCGCGCGCGACGATGGCGACCGGCGCTTTGCCCTCTTCGCACGCTCGGTGATCTTCACCGACGCCGGCCGCACCGCCGCCGCCATCGCCGAAGTGCAGAAGGAGTACGACCTCGACGCCCGGCTGGCCGACACCGCCAACATGAGCGGCGACGCACTGCTCATCGGCAACATCCTCCTCGATGCGGGAAAGACCGACGAGGCCGCCAAGAAGTTCTGGCAGTCGTCGGATCTCATCGAGAAGTCGAGCCTTTCGGCCGAGGTGAAGGCGGACAACCAGCTCGCCGGCCACTACAACAAGGCGCGCGTCGCGCTGGCCAAGGGCGACGTGGCCACCGCCAAGGCCGAATCGGCGGCGTACTCGAGCGGCGCGGAGGAGCGGCACAACAACTTCCGCATCCGCCAGGCGCACGAGCTCGCGGGCACCATCGCATTGAAGGAGAAGAACTACGATACCGCCATCACCGAGCTCGGCCAGGCCAACCAGCAGAATCCGCAGGTGGTCTACTACACCGCGCTCGCCTACCGAGGCAAGGGTGACGGCGTCAAGGCGAAGGAGTACGCCACCAAGGCCGCCGACGCGAACGTCCTGCCGCTCATCGCCTATGCGTTCGTGAGGGAGAAGGCGAAGAAGATGGGGGCATAGACAGCCCTCTGGCCTGTGGGGGGAGCAGCGCTAAGTTATCCCTGCTCCCCTCTAACCCATCTCCACCGGAGGCTCGTCGCATGGTGACTCTTGGCGCGCTCTGGCTCCCCATCATTCTCTCCGCCGTCCTCGTCTTCATCCTGAGCGCCGTCATTCACATGGTGCTCAAGTATCACAGCAGTGACTACAGCAAGCTCCCCAACGAGGACGCGGTGCGCGCGGCCATCCGTGCCGGGAGTCCTGCCCCGAAGCAGTACGTCATTCCCCATTGCGCCGACATGAAGGAGATGGAATCGCCGGAGATGAAGCAGAAGTACGCCGAGGGCCCGGTCGGAGTGCTGAACATCAAGCCGAACGGCTCGGTCGGCATGGGCCCGGCGCTGGGGCAGTGGTTCGTGTTCACTCTGGTTGTCTCGTTCTTCATCGCGTACGTCGCGGCCCATACCATCCCTCCCGACGCGGCGTACCTGGGCGTGTTCCGCGTGGTGGGCGCGATTGGCTTCCTTGCCTATGGTGCCGGACAGCTCCCGGCTGCGATCTGGATGGGGAAGCCGTGGGCCGTCGCTCTCAAGGAGCTGTTCGACGGGCTGCTCTATGGATTGGTGACCGCGGGCACCTTCGGCTGGCTCTGGCCCAGGTAGGCAAAAAGGCAACCGGGGACCATGGCTGCACGGTCCCCGGCTTGTTTGCCTGCCCATTCTTTCAGCGCGATTCACTACCGGCGCCGCCTGCCGAATCCGAAGCCCCGCGACCCGATCAGAATCCTCGTCGAGAGGAACGGACCACCATACCACGGATCGTACCCCCACCAGCCGGGCCAGGCATATGGATACGCATAGCCTGCCCGCGCGTACCGCGGTGACCAGGCGACGTAGGTGGTGACGTCGTAGTCATAGTGATCCCCGGACGACTTCATGCCGTCTACGACGCTCAAGAGTTGGGCTTCGGGATCGTCGGGCGAAGACGACAAACCAGGGCTCGCGTCGGAGAGCGCGTCGTAGTTCCAGTGGCCGTTGCGCTCGTACTGCTCGACGTTGAACGGCGTCTTCGACCATGCCGCGAGCACGACCCCCTGCCCCGCCGAGTCCTGGACCACGAACGCCTCGCGCCCCCCTCTCCCCTTCACCTGGTACTTTTTCCCGCCACGGACTTGCTGATCGTCGCCGGGGTCGAGCGGCGAGAGCAGGCGCACGTTGCCTTTCGCGTCCGAGCGCAGCACCACAAGGTACCCATCCTCGGCCGCTTGCACCTGGACCTTGGCGCGGTCGCCGTAGATGTACTTCCCATCGGAGTTGAGCGAGACGCGAATCGGAGGATCACGTAGCGCGGCGGACACGGTGTCACGGGTAACGGCCGGAGTGGCAATCAGCAGCAGCGGAATCAGCATAAGACGCTCCTTCAATCCTTTCTTTTCGTACCTCTTGGTACACCATTTCAGCGCCCGGCGTTGGGCCCGATGGCGTCATCCTCGTCTCGATCGTTGGCCATGTCCGACCGCGATGCCGCGCGCGACCTGCGTTTCCGGGGCGGGGAGCCGCATGCGGCGTACATCGTGCCGTACAATGCAGGAATGCGCGACGGCGCGCGGGTGTCGCGAGTACTCAGCTGGCCCGACGTGGGCCACACGATTGTCGGTTTGTCCGCCTTTCGCCGAGCGCGGTTTGTCCTTAGCATCCATCTTCTTGCGGAACGCCACTCAACCTCAGTGAAAGGACAATGACCCGGATGCGCGCCTCCCATGCTCCGAGCCGGACTACTCGCATTCGGCTGATGGCCGCTGCCGCCCTCGTGGCCATCGTCGCGGCCTGCGGGAAGAGCCCGCATGCCGACCAAGCCGCCGCCGGCCACACCGACTCCGCAGCCACGCCGCGCCCACCCAAGGCGCTCATCGCGCTCATCCGCGCGGCAGACTGGATCGGCAGCGAGTGGAGCGAGGACGCACTCCGCGTGGGCCTGACCGAAGGGGGATTGAAGGAGGGCGTCGACTACGAGATGAAGTCAACCAGCGCGCAGGGAGACCTGACCACCCTCCCGAGTCTCCTCGACGCGGCCATGGACGAAAAGGCGGCGGTGATCGTCACCCTTCAGGACGCGACGCTGCAGGTCGCGGTGAAGCGGGTCAAGGGCACGCCGATCGTCTTCCACATCCTGTCCGACCCCTTCGCCGCCGGGGCGGGCACGAGCGACTCCGTACACCTTCCCAACATCACCGGCGTCTACGCGCCGGGCTTCGGCGACCCGGAGCAGGAGCAGCGCGTCGCGCTCATCCACAGGATGGCGCCTGCCGTGAAGACCATCGGCGTGCTCTTCAGCCCCGGCGAGCCGCTCTCGGTGAGCCTCAAGGACAAGCTCACCGTCGCCGCGAAGAAGGCCAACCTCCAGGTGGTGACAGCGCCGGTCAACTCCGCGAGCGACGCGTCTGAAGCGACCAACGTGCTGGTGGGGAAGAAGGTGGGGGCGATCGAGATTTTCGGAAATCCGGCGCATGCGGGCTTCGAGAGCGTGATCAAGATCGCCAGGGCGAACAACATTCCCGTCTTCTCGCCCTCACCGTTCGAGATCCTGAAGGGTGCGACCGCCGCGCTCTACCCCGATTTCCAGGAGGGAGGAGCGGTGGCCGGCGGGATGATCGCGAGGATTCTGAAGGGTGAGAGCCCGGCGAACATTCCGTTCTACCGCCTGGCCGGGAGCAAGACGAAGACGCGATGAACGTCACCACCACGGACGATGGCGAGAGCGCCGTCGTCCGGCTGGCGGGCCGGCTCGACGGTGCCGCCGCACAGGAGCTGGCCGACCTGCTCGACCGGCTGCTGCGCGAGGGCCAGCGGTCGGTGTTTCTCGACATGGCTGCGGTACGCTACCTCAGCACGCCGGGGGTGCAGGTGCTGCAGCGCGCCCAGCAGGAGTACGCCTCGCTCCGGGGGGAGCTGCGGGTGGTATCGCCCACCGCCGATGTCCTCGAAGTGCTCAGCCTCGCCGACCTTGCCCCCGGAATCGTGGCCACCGGCCTCCCGCGGGCATCCCGGCCTTTGACAATGTCGCCTACGATGGAATTCACCCGCGACTCGTGGCGGGTGGCCGGGGCTCCGTCCTCCCGGGCCGGCTGGGAGGTCTCGCCGCGCGAGCTGGGGCCGGGACTCGAGTGCCGGCTGTTCGGCGACCCCGAGGCCCCGGCGCGCGGCTGGCTGAGCCGACCCGATTATCACCTGGTGGAGTTTCCCCAGAACGCTTTCGGGGTCGGCGTGGGCGCGCTGGCGCGCACGGTCGACGACGCCTCGCCGCGGCTGGGCGAAGTCGTGGCCGCCTCCGGTGTGGTCGCGCACCTTCCCACCGAAGGGGTGCAGGTGCCCGACTTCGAGATCGGCACCGAGCGCCGGGTTGGAGGCGGCCTCTTCATTTCTGGATTCATCTGCTCGGGGATCTTCACCCATCTCGCCCGGTTCACCGCTCAGCACGAGACGCCGGTTTCCCTCGCGGAAGTGGCCCGGGTCTGCCTCGAGACCGTCGGGGGTCACACCGCCGGGGTAGTGATGCTGGCCGAGGTATCCGCACTGGTTGGCGCTTGGCTGCGGCAGAGCCCCGGCGCCACACTCGGTAAGGCTCAACTCCGGCTGCAGGGGATGAGCGACTGGCTTGCCACGACGCCCGAGCCGGTCCATCAAGGCACGACCGCGATGGTGGTCGGCATCGTGTCGCGACAACCCGGCCAATCGCTGGCCGCGCACCTCCGGCCGATCTCCGATGACGGACTCGCCGGGCACTTCCACGCCGCCGTCTTCTCCTATCGGCCGGTGCCGCAGCGCACCGTCGTCCTCCGAACGCTCGTCACCCGCATGTTCACCCAGCAGCGGCTCCGCGCCGTGCTGCACCTGCTGAGGGACGACCGCGGTCCGGTCGGCGCCGGCGAGAGTCGCTTCGCGCGCGGGCTCTGCTG
>JBOHSC010000221.1:0-9952 GCA_050733115.1 Gemmatimonadales bacterium | reverse complement strand
TTGTAGAACCGCGCGGCCCAGAGCCATTTATCGAGGCGGACGGGGTCGGTAGAATCGGCCATGGGGAATAATACGGGGAATAATACTAGGGAGGCGGAGGCCCCTGACCACCACCGTCGACTCCCGTGGCCCTTCCCTTGCAGGCAATTTTCTTCCTTATGCTCTTTTCGCATCTCTGGGTCGCACTGGCACTTGGGCGGGGACCGCTCGGGGCGGTCCCCGCTGACTCCCCGGCCACCATGCTGTCAGCTCCCGCCCCGATCACCGACGACTCGATCCTCGCCCAGGCACGAGCCGCGCTCAACCGGGGGCGGCCCTGGCAGGCGAGCCGCCTCGTTGCGGCCATCATCGGTGACAGCGGCCGCCGTACGCCCACGGCGGTCTATCTGGCCGCCACCGCCGCGAGTCGATGGGGTGGATGGCCGGAAGTGGCGCGGCTCCTCACCGGCGAGCCGTGGCTCGACAGCCTGTACGAGGGCCGCGGCCGCCTCCTGCTGGCTCGCGCGGCGCTCGAGCAGCACGCCGACTCGCTCGCCCTGAGCCAGGCGATGGCCGCCCCACCCGCGACCGACGATTCCATCGAAGGGGAGCGTCTCGTCCTCCTGGCGGCGGCGCTCGACCGCCTTGACGCGCGGGACAGCTCTGCCACCACCTACGAGCATGCCGCGGCCCGGCTCCCGCTCGTCGCGGACTGGCTCCTCGTCCGGGCCGCCACCGTCACCGATGACAGCGTAGGGCGCGCGCGACTCTACGCCCGGCTCACCGACCCGCTGGCTCGTGAACGGATGGCATGGAGCGAGGCTGCCGCCCACGAGCGCACCGGCGATCTCGAGGGTGCGGCCCGGCGCTACTCCGCCCTCGGTGCCCGCGTGGGTGCACTCCGGCTCCGTCTGAATGCGAGCCCCGACAGCGATTCCCACGAGGCCGTGCGGCGAGATCTCCTGGCGCTCATCGCGGCGCGACGCTCGACCAGCGAAGTTCGCGAGGCCACCGCCCTCCTCGACAGCGCATTCACTCCCCTCGCTCCGGGGGAGGAGCTGGTCGTGGCCCGCGCCACCGCGTCCGCAGGTCCTCCCGCTCGCGCGGCCACCGGATATGGGCGCGCCCTGGAAGCCGGGCTCGGAAGCTCCGAGGATCGTCTGGGCTATGCGTCGGCGCTTGCCAGGCTCGGACGTTATGGAGATGCCGCCTTTCAGTTCAACCTCGTGCGGAGTCCGCGCAAGCTTGCCGCCTCGGCCGCGTACCAGCGCGCGCGCGCCCTGGTGCGGGACGGTCAGCTCAGCGAGGGACGCGGGGCACTCCTTGAGATCGGCCGGCGGTATCGCTCGGACACAGCCGCCGCTTCGAGCGCCCTTTTCCTCCTGGGCGACCTGGCTGCCGATGACGGCGCTGACGATCAGTCGCGCGCATACAACCACCGCCTCGCCCTCAGGTACCCTACCAGCGCCTTCGCCCCCGCCGCCCGCTTCCGGGCGGCCCTGATCGAATTGCTGCACGGCGATCCGGCCCGTGCCGCCCGGGAGTTCGATGAGCTCTGGCAACTCTATCCGAGGAGCGACGAGGCAGCGGCCGCCACCTATTGGGCCGGCAAGGCTTGCGAAGCCGCCGGCGACACGGTGGCTGCACGCAGCCGATGGGCACTGGTGGCCGGTGGCGATCCGGGCTCGTATTACGTGGGGCTCGGGCTCCGTCGGCTCGGCCTGCCCGCCTGGACCCCACCCGCCGGGCCGGACTCGTTCGCGGTGGTCGCGTCCATGGACTCGGCGGTCGCGCGCGCGGCGCTGCTCGCCAGGCTCGGAATGTCGGCGGAATCCCAGTGGGAGTACGATCGCCTGGCGCGCACCCAGGACACCTCCTCCGAGCGGCTGCTCGCCCTCGCCAACGCTTTCCGGGCACAGGGGCTCCCGTCGCAGGCCATTCAGATCGCCCGCCGCGCCCTCGTAAATGGCGCCAGGTCCGACGCCCGCACCTATCGGTTGCTCTATCCCGTCGGCCTCGCCGAGGCACTGCAGGGCGAGTCGGCGGAGCACGGGCTTGATGCCAGCTTCGTCGCCGCGCTGATCCGCCAGGAATCGCTGTTCAACCCCGAAGCCACCTCGGTCGCGGGCGCGCGGGGTCTCATGCAGGTGATGCCCGATCTCGGCGCCAGGCTGGCCCGCTCCCTGGGCTATCCCGTCTGGGATCCCGTGCTGCTCTATCAGCCCGACGTGAGCTTGCAGCTTGGTACGTATCATCTGCAGGAGCTCGCGGAGACCTACGAGGAGCCCGTGCACATTCTCGCGGCATACAACGCGGGGGTGAGCAGGGTGGAGCGGTGGTCGCGGCGCAAGGGAGTTGATGATCCGGAGGTGTTCGCCGAGCGCATACCCTTCGCGGAGACCCGCGGGTACGTGCGTGCCATCCAGCGGAATCAGGAAATTTACCGCGCCCTCTATCCCTGGACGGGAGGGCAGGACCGGCTCTGAGGCTGGATGTAGCGGGCAGTCTCTCTTAGTTTGATGCCATCCGCAGCTCAAGGTCACGTCTGTTGCTTGATTCCGCGCGCTCGCTCGACACACTCGACCGGATCGGCGAGGCGATTTTCGGCCTCGACCACGACGGCAGGTTCACCTACCTCAATAGTTCAGCCCAGCGCCTGCTCCCCGGCCTCACCGGGGCGTCCGGCTCCGATCTGCTCGGCACCATCATCTGGAATGCCTCGCCGTCGTTCAGCGAGACACCTTTGGGCCGTGCCCTCCGAAGGGCAGAGGCCGACGGTGTTCCGGTGGTCCACCCGGTGAGAGATCCCGTATCCGGGGCGCTGATCGAGCTCAGGGTCTACCCTACGCCCGATGGGATGAGCGTGCTGCTCCTCGCGCCCTCCTCACCCGGAACCGCCAGGGTCCTCGACCACATGAGCGACCTCTACCTGGCCTGCGATGAAGACTGGCGCCTTACGCTCCTCAACGAGCGCGCGGGGGAGTATCTCCGCTTCCTCGGCCACAGCCGGGACGAGCTGCTCGGACAATCGGTGTGGGACGTCATTCCGGGCCTCTCGGGCTCGCGCTTCCAGGCCGAGGCATTCCGCGCCGTGGTCGAGCAAACGGAGGTCGAGTTCGAGTCGTTGTTCGCGCCGATGAATCGGTGGTTTTCGGTGCGGGTCACGCCCACCCCGGAAGGGATTGTTGCCTGTGCCCGCGAGCTCTCCGGGCGCAGGGTCAGACCCCGGGTGGACGGCCAGCGGGCTCAGGACGACAATCAGCGTTTCAAGAGCCTCGTCGAATCGATCGACGACGTCGTCTTCCAGCTCGATGTCGATCAGCGCTGCGTGAACGTCTTCGGCCGGTGGCTGGAGCGAGAGGGGTTTCTTGCCGAGCAGTTCGTGGGTCGCACCACGCGCGATATAGTCGGTCCTGCCGCGGCCCCGATTCACGAGCGCGCCAATCGCCGGGCGCTGGCCGGCGAGACGGTCACCTACGAGTGGGTGCTCTCCACCACGCGCGGCCCCCGGCACGTTCTCAATACCCTGTCGCCTCTGCGCGACCCGAGCGGCGCCATCACCGGCATTGTCGGAGTGGGGCGCGACATCACCGCCCGAATCGAGACCGAGCGTCAGGTACTCCAGGCCCAGAAGATGGAAGCGGTCGGTCGTTTTGCCGGAGGGGTGGCGCACGATCTCAATAACATGATGATGATCATCATGGGGTTCAGCGACTTCCTGCTGGCCACGCTCGAACGGCAGGACCCGCGCTGGTGTGACGCCGACGAGATCCGGAAGGCCGCCGAGCGCGCCATGCAGCTCACCCGGCAGCTGCTCGGGTTCAGCCGCCATCGCATCGTCGCCAGGCAGGTGCTGAGCCTGAACGACGTGGTCAGCGGGATGGAGCGGATGCTCCGCCCGCTGCTGGGCGAGGACATGGTGCTGATCACCGATCTCTCCAGCGACATCGGCGGCATCGAGGCCGACTATGGGCAGATGGAGCAGGTGGTCATGAACCTGACGCTCAACGCGCGCGATGCGATGGCCAGTGGGGGACGGCTCTCCATCCAGACGCTGAATGTGGACTTCCCTGACGGCCTTGCCTGCCAGCATCCCGGCACCGCCATCCCCGGCGGCTCCTATGTAATGCTCACCGTGTCCGACACCGGCCACGGCATGTCGGAGGAGATCAAGTCACATCTCTTCGAGCCGTTCTTCACCACCAAGCCCACCACTCAGAATACGGGGCTCGGCCTCGCCACGGTGTACGGCATTGTGGCGCAGAGCGCCGGGTACATCTGGGTGGAGAGCGAGACCGGGGAGGGAGCCAGCTTCAAGATCTGCTTCCCGAGAGTGCTGTCCGAGGATTCCGCCGGTGCGGCCGACGAGGTGGCGGCTCCCGCGGTGCGAGGCACGGAAACCATTCTCCTGGTAGAAGACGAGGCAGCGGTACGGATGGTCGCCTCGCGGGTGCTTGCCGAGCAGGGCTACCTGGTACTCGAGGCGGCGAACGGCCGTGAGGCGCTCATCATCGCCGAGCAGGTGGGCAAGGGAATCGACCTGGTGCTCACCGACATGATCATGCCGGAGATGGGCGGCCAGGAGCTGACCGCGCACATCACCCGCGTACTCCCCGCGGCCCGGTTCATGTACATGTCCGGCTACAGTGAAGCCGACAAGCTTCAGCGGGGGATCCGGGAGTCCGGCGAGCCCTTCCTGCAAAAGCCATTCTCCTCGGAGAATCTGGTGGCGAGCGTTCGGCATGCGCTCGACCGCGTCCGACGCTGATCCTCACACCCTCGACGTCGCCGGCCGGTAGCCGATGGCTCCGTTGAGCCACCGGACCATCGGAATCATCGCGGCGAAGTCCCGGGCCAGCCTCGCTGGAAGCCGGGGGTCGAGCACCTCCTTCTCCGTCAGCCCTCTCGTCACGGTGAACGACCGGTATCGCAGCCACCGATCGGCGGGGTGTCCCTCCTTATAGCCACGGGGCATGCGTTTGAGCATCGCCTCATTGTCGAGCCGCTTGAACCGGCGGCGGAAGGGGGCCTGCTCGACGATCTGCTCCAGCTCTTCGTGGCTCTCCGCAATCGCCTCCCGGATACTGTCGAGCGACGACCGTGGGGGCATCCAGATGCCGCCCGCCGCGAACGAGTCTCCATCGGCGAGCTGGAAGTAGAGCCCCGCTCCCGCCCCTTCGGCGTCCTGGCCGGCGCCCCGGCCGGCATCCCGGTGATAGAACTGGCAGGCGGCGTTGGTCTTGTAGGGTGATTTATCGGCGGAGAAGCGGACGTCGCGGTGAATGCGAAAGATGGAGTGGCGTGGGTCTCCCAGCAGCTCCGGGGCGAGGGTGGCGAGTCGTACATCCATCTCTTCGACAAGTGCCCGCATCGGATCGCGGACCGCCCACTCATACTCGACCCGGTGGCGCTCGAACCATTCCTTCGTGTTATTCCGCGCGAGCCGCCGCAGAAAGCTCAGCGATTCCCGGCCGAACCCGCGGAACTCACCCCCTGTTCCTTTCCGTACCATCGCTTCCTTCGCCCTCCGGCCAAGCCGTTTGATCGCTGCTTCACGCCTCAGCGCCGCGCCCCGGTCAGTGGCCCCTTCGCGGTACACCAGCCGCACCGGCCGCCGAGAGCGGGTATACGCCGCCCCGCGGCCCGCGTTGTGCACCGCTTCACGGCGCTCCAGATCCGTGGTAATCCCCGTGTACAAGCTCCCGTCGCCGCAGCGGGCGATATAAACGAACCATGTCATGTGGATTGTAATGATACGCGCCTCTTTCTATCTTCGGCCAATCCCCGTGCACTCACCGAATCTCTCGAGACCTGATGTCAACCGTGGCTGATCGCCGCCGGTCCGGCCGGAGCTCGCTGCCCGATCAGCGCACGCTCCTGTCGTGGCTCTTCATCGGGCGGCTGATACTCGCGGTGGGGGCCCTGCTCGGCGCCGGACTCGTCTGGACCGAGCGGCCGAGGGAGGCGTTTCTCGTCAGCGTCGCGGTGGTCATCGCGCTCACCATCACGGCGTACGGTGCGTGGGCCGCCTTCCTCCGGCGCCGGGTCCCGGGGAACACCTTCCTCTTCGTCCAGGCGCTCGTGGACCTCGGGGTGGTCACCACCATCGTCCACTTCGCCGGCCAGCCGCAGTCGGCGTTTCCCGCTCTGTACGTGCTTCTGGTGGCCGCCTATGCGCTCCTCATGCCGCCGGCGTGGGGCGGGCTCACGGCCGTGCTGGCGTCGGCGGTGTTCCTCGCCGACACCTTCTGGAGCCATTCCGGCCAGCCCGACACGGCGTTCTGGGCCCAGATCGTGGTGTTCAACGTCGTCTTCGCCATCGTGGCGGTGCTCGGGCATCGTCTGCGCGAGGCGGGGATGGAGCAGCAAACCCTCGCGATCGAGCTCAAACGGGTGCGGCTCGAGGCCGACGACATCCTGCGGAACATCCGATCCGGGGTGATCACGGTGGATGGGATGGGCAGGCTCGCCTTCATCAATCCCACGGCGGAGCGGCTCCTCGATCTCGACGCCCAGGCCCTCCTTGGCCTCCCGGTGCTCGACCATCTCAAGACCCGCTCCTCCGAGCTCTGGGCGGCGGTGGTGGCCGGAATCCGGAACGGGAGGAAGATCAGCCGCGGCGAGGGCAAGGTGATACAGGAGGGGGGGAGGATATTCCCCATCGGCCTCAGCACCACCACCTTTCGTCAGGAGACGCAGGATGCACCGTCGGTGACCGCTATCTTCACTGACATCTCGGACCTCAAGGAAGTGCAAGAGCTGCAGCAGCGGGCGGAGCGACTTGAGGCAGTCGCCGCCCTGAGCGCGTCGCTGGCGCACGAGATCCGGAACCCCCTCGCTTCCATCCGGAGCTCGGTGGAGCAGCTCGCGCGCTCCAAGTTCGCCGACGATGACGAGCGCTTCCTGGCCGGACTCATCGTCCGCGAGAGCGACCGGCTGAGCCGGCTCCTGAGCGAGTTCCTCGACTTCGCCAGGGTGCGCGCCACCCAGTTCGTCCCGATCGATCTCCACGGGGTGGTGGTGGCGGTGGTCCGGCTGATCCGGGCCCACCCCGATTGCCGGCCCGACGCCGCGATCACCGTCGAGGGGGGACGCACGATTCTCGAGGGCGATGAGGACCTGCTCCACCGGGTGGTCGCCAACCTGGTGCTGAACGCGGTGCAGGCAGCCCGCGGGCCGATTCGGATTACGGTAGGCGTCGCCGCAGTGCAGGGGAGCGAGATCCCGCACGGCACCAATCTCGAGCAGGCGGTACGCCTGCAGGTGCGCGACACCGGGCCGGGGATTCCGGAAGAGATTCGCGACCGGCTCTTCCAGCCGTTCGTCTCGGGACGGACTGGCGGGAGCGGGCTCGGGCTGGCCATCGTGCAGCGGGCGGTAGAGGCCCATCGCGGCCTCGTTCTCGTGGACACCGCTCCCGGCAGCGGCACTGCGTTTACTATCTTTCTTCCCGCCAAGACGGTCGCGGAGGATGCGGCATGAGCTATAAGCCATCGGTGCTGGTGGTTGATGACGAGTCGGGGATCCTCGACACCCTTCGTATCCTGCTCAGGAACGAAGGATTCGAGGTTACTACGGCGCAGGGTGGCAAGGCGGGACTGGAACAGATCCGCTCGGGCACTCACGACATCATTCTTTCCGACGTTCGGATGCCTCAGGTGTCCGGGCTCGATATCCTGACCGCGGCCCGTGAGCAGGATCCGATGACGCCGGTGATCCTCATGACGGCGCAGGCCTCGTTGCAGAGCGCCATCGGCGCCGTCAACTCGGGTGCGTTCTACTACATCCAGAAGCCCTTCTCCAACGACGAGCTCATCGCGATCCTCCGCCGCGCCTGCGAGTTCCGCGCGGTGCGGGTCGAGAACAAGCAGCTCAAGCAGGAGATCAGGCGCCGGGACAAGAGTGCGGTGGCGCGGCCGATCGGCAAGTCGAAACGGTTCCTAGACGTGCTGAAGCTCGCCGAGCACGTGGCTCCGACCGATTCGACGGTGCTGATTCAGGGGGAGAGCGGCACGGGCAAGGAGGTCATCGCCCGGTACGTCCACAATCTCTCCAACCGGGTCGACGGGCCCTTCATGTCGATCAATTGCGGCGCGCTGCCGGAGAACCTTCTCGAGAGCGAGCTGTTCGGCCACGTGAAGGGCTCCTTCACCGGGGCCGTGCGCGACAAGCAGGGCCTCTTCGCGGCCGCGCGCGGCGGAAGCTTCTTCCTGGACGAGGTGGGCGAGATGCCCCCGTCGCTCCAGGTGAAGCTCCTCCGCGTTCTGCAGGAGCGCGAGGCGATCCCGGTAGGCGCTACCGAGGCGATCCCGGTAGACGTGCGTATCATCGCCGCCACCAACCGCGATCTCGAAGAAGAAATCCGCCGCGGCAACTTCCGCTCCGATCTCTTCTACCGGCTCAACGTCATCGCGCTCAACCTCCCTCCGCTCCGCGAGCGGCGGGACGATCTCCTGTTGCTGATCGAGTTCCTGCTCCAGAACCTCGCCTCGGAAAACGGCTCGGAGCCCAAGGCGCTGTCCTCCGAGGCGCTCGATGCCGTGATGGTGTACGAATGGCCGGGAAACGTGCGGGAGCTGGAGAACGCCCTCGAGCACGCAGTGGTGCTCACGAGAGGCGACCTCATCGACGGGTCGGCCCTGCCCGAGAGGATCACCAAACGGCGCAAGGAGCCGCTGGTCGCCGAGCGCTCCTATCGCAACCCGACGCTCGAGGTGATCGAGCGGGCCTATATCATGTGGGTGCTGCAGGCCGAAGGCGGCAACAAGACGCGGGCCGCCGAAGTGCTCGGCATCGACCCGTCCACCCTCTACCGCAAGCTCAGCCGCTACGAGGAGCAGGTCGAGGTCAAGGCGTAGCCGGCGTCGCTCCCAGCGGCTGCGCCACGGCGGGTTGCATTCCCTCCATCGTCTGCACGTAGGCCTCCAGCAGCATCGATCGCAGGTCTCCCACGGGGCGAGCGCTGAATTTGGCGAGCGTATCGAGCGCCTGCCGTGCCCCCGCCGCATCCCGCAGGTGCAATCGCGCAATCACCAGTCCGTCACGCAACTCATCGGGTGAAATCCAGCGGTGCTCCTTGAGCACCACCGGCATCAGGCGGTCGGCGACGGCCGCCGCCTCGGCGAAGTCCCATCCCGCGATCGCGTGCCGGAAGGCCACGACGTCCCTCGCCGGCTGCGGCGCCTGGTGGCGGTTCATGAAGGCGATCAGCGCCGT
Source organism: Gemmatimonadales bacterium (assembly GCA_050733115.1). GTDB lineage: Bacteria > Gemmatimonadota > Gemmatimonadetes > Gemmatimonadales > GWC2-71-9 > CAVVWJ01. The sequence goes on along the minus strand of JBOHSC010000221.1, from coordinate 757 downwards.
GTAGAACGCCCCGTCGGCAGTGCCGGCGGTGCCGCCGTTCCTCACCCGGTCCACGCCGTTCGCCTGCTCCAGCCACAGCTCCCAGCTGCTCGGCGCGTGGTCGGCAGCGAGCATCGCCTGCCACATGGTGGATTGGTAGATCGCCTGGTGGGCCAGCGTTCCGAGCAGACTGTCCGACGGCACCTCCGCCGCCGGCGACCGCACCAGTGACCCCAGTGCCAGGGCCCGAACCCGTGGATTCTCCGGCAGCGCCGGCAGTGGCTCACCGCCGGGCGCGGACCGCCGGCCGCTGATCGAAGCGAGGAGGTTGAACCACTCGTCCGACAGCGCGGGGAATCCCGATGCGTGGTCGCGGCGGAACCGGCGCCGTTCCGCGCCGAGATCGAGGACCGGGTAGTAGTCGGAATTGGGCTGCCCCAGCATTTCGACCAGCGGTGCCAGGTCGGCCCGGGAGATGATGGAGAGGGCGTCGAGTACCGGCGGCGTCAGCGGCGAGAAGCGGCAGAGATCGGAGCGGAGCCCTGCAGACTGAAAGACCGTCCAGTCGGGGGCCGGCAGCCTATCGCGGTTGCTCGCGACCACGAGGAGATCGCCGCTCGGGACGAGATACACCTCATAGGAACGGAAGTTCTGGTGGATGGCCGCCAGGACGCTCAGGACCAGAGGATCGTCCAGCTCGTACACGTGCAGCCACTGGCCGAACACGCCGTCGTCAGTCAGATACTGCCGGACCCGCCCGTAGAACTCGGTGGTGAAC
>JBOHSC010000220.1:0-8478 GCA_050733115.1 Gemmatimonadales bacterium | reverse complement strand
CCGACCTCACCGGACAGTCGCGCGTCGTCTGGCTGCTCGGCGGGCATGCCTTTCAGGTGCTCGCCAAATCGGGCATCCGGGTGCCGGAGTCGGCGGGGCGGGTGGTCTCCGTTGGCGGCGATCTCAGCCCCGTGGCCGTGGCGCTGGCGCCGGAGTCGGCGCCCTTCGTGGGGTTGATGGTGGGAATGGCGCCGGCGGTCGACGCCCTCATTGCGGGGCTCGTCGCATCCGGCGCGGTGGCCGGCGACGCGGACGACCTTCGCGCCGCCAGCCTCCTCGGCGGCTGGCCCACCCTCGGCGTGGAGATAGACGAACGCACCCTGCCCCAGGAAGTCCGGTACGACGAGATCGGCGGCGTATCATATACCAAGGGCTGCTACACCGGTCAGGAGACGGTCGCCCGGCTCCATTTCCGCGGGCACACCAATCGCGAGCTCCGCGGGCTGCGCTGGCTGGGGAATGAGTCACTGGCCGGACGGGGAGTGACGGTCGGCGAGAAGGAGGTCGGCCTGGTGCGCTCGACGCTCGCGCTCGAAGACCGGCGCCTCGGACTCGGGACCATCCGTCGCGAGGTGGCGCCGGGAGACCTGGTGCTGGCGGGCGGGGCAGAGGCGAGGGTGATCGCACTCCCCTTCGGCACCGATGAGCTGGACGGATGAAACGACCGAGCCCCGGGCGGTTGCCCGGGGCTCGACGCAATCAGACGGGTGCGGAAATTACTTGGCGCTGTCGCGGGTCATCGTGGAATCGGACTTCATCGACATGCTGTCGTGCGACATGGCGGCCATGCCGGTATCGGCTGGGGCGGCCATTCCGCCTTCGGCGGCGGGAGCTTCGGCTTTCTTCTCGCCACAGCCCGCGAGCACGAGGGCCGCGGCGATCAGGAGGGTCTTCTTCATCGTTACTCCTCAGAGGGGATAAAGGGCCAATCACAGTCCGCGCGCAGGGCGTCGCCACGGTCGTCGTGCGAACGCTGGCGAAGCTATACCGCCGAGCGGGTTTGTCAAGCCGAAGCGCCCGCCGGGCCCCACCGGTCGCGCTGACAAACGGACTGCTAAGTTATTGTCAAATAACAGATTACAGCAACGCCTCACGATTTCCTTTTCTCCCGACTGGTTACCGCAATGCCTGAACCGCGCACTCTGTACGACCTCAAGAACAGCCCCTGGGGCGAGGCACCTCTCAGGAGCAGAACGGTTCGCGACGAGATCCGCTCGAACCTCCTCGCACACCTCGAGTCCGGCCAGCCGCTCTTCACCGGCATCGTGGGGTACGAAGACACCATTCTGCCCCAGATCGTCAACGCGCTCCTGGCCCGGCATCACTTCATCCTGCTCGGTCTTCGCGGCCAGGCCAAGAGCCGGATTCTTCGCGAGCTCACCTCGTTCCTCGATGAACGGATACCCAGCGTCGCGGGGAGCGAGGTGAACGACGATCCCTTCGCACCGATCTCCAAGCAGGCGCGCGATCTGCTCGGCGAGTGCGGCGACGCGACGCCGATCACATGGCTGCGGCGCGACCAGCGCTACGTGGAAAAGCTCGCCACTCCCGACGTGACCATCGCCGACCTGATCGGCGACGTCGATCCGATCAAGGCGGCGCGGGGCGGTCATCTGCTGTCCGACGAGCTCACGATGCACTTCGGCCTGCTGCCGCGCGCCAACCGCGGCATCTTCGCCATCAACGAGCTGCCCGACCTGAGCGGCAAGGTCCAGGTGGGACTGTTCAACATCATGCAGGAGGGCGACGTCCAGATCAAAGGCTATCCGGTGCGGCTGCCGCTCGACGTGCTGCTGGCTTTCACCGCCAACCCTGAAGACTACACGGCGCGAGGCAAGATCATTACGCCGCTCAAGGACCGGATCGGCTCCGAGGTCATCACCCACTACCCCCGCACGGTGCAGCTCGGCATGGAAATCACCGCGCAGGAGGCGTGGACTTCACGCGGCGGGCGCGACCTCGAGGTGCCCGACTTCGTGCTCGAGCTGGTGGAGCGAATCGCCTTCGAGGCCCGCGAAGACAAGCGGGTGGACAAGCGTTCCGGGGTGAGTCAGCGTCTTCCGATCAGTGTCCTGGAGAGTGCGATCAGCAACGCCGAGCGGCGCTCGGTGCTGCTCGACGAAGCGAAGATCGTTCCGCGCGTCAGCGATGTGTACGCCGCGGTGCCGTCGATCACGGGCAAGCTCGAGCTGGAGTACGAGGGAGAGCTTCAGGGGGGCGACGCTATCGCGCGGGAGCTGATTCGCCGCGCCGCCGGCCGGGTGCTCGACGAGCGGCTCGGCGGGGTCGACCTGGCGAAGATCGTGGCGTGGTTCGATCAGGGAGGAGCGCTCAAGGTCCCGGGTGATGAGCGCACCGAGCTCTGCTACCAGGGGTTCAGCGTGGTGCCGGGGCTGGTGGAGGTGGTATCGGACGTGGGCCTCTCGCCGCGCGGCAACCGGGCGCGCGTGGTGGCGGCGTGCGAGCTGGTGCTGGAGGGGTTGGCGGCGCAGAAGCGGATCAGCCGGAGCGAGGAGCTGGGGTACACCAGGCTCAAGCCGGAGCGCCGCGACCCGGGGTACGGCAAGGGGGGAATTTCGTTCGGGTGAGAGCTACCACCCCATCCCCCTCGCCCTGCCCACGATCACCTCCGCCGCCCCGTCGAACCCGAGCGACTCGGTGTTGAGCATCATGTGAAAGTTCACCGGGTCGTGCCAGTCGCGATGGTAGTACTCGCGGTTGTAGCGAGCCCGCATACGGTCGGTCTCTTCGAGGGTCTCGGCGGCTTTGGCGGGAGAAACGCCCAGACGGTTGGCAGCCACCTGGATCCGGAACGCCTTCGACGCCACCACCTTCACGTGGAGCGCGTCGGTCCGGCGGGCCAGCACGGCGGGTGCGGAGCGTCCGACGAACACCACTCTCCCTCCATCGGCGATCTCGCCCACCACGGCTTCGGTGATCGACACGAGGTCGGCTTCTTCCAGCGGCGCAACGGTCCCGCCCGCCCTGGGCAGCGGGAAGAGCTCGGGAGTGGCGGCGGCAAGGGTACGCGCCAGACGCTCGACGAAGGTCGGCACCCGCTCCTCCATGACGGCGACCTCCTCCGGCTGCAAGCCGGCGCGCGCCGCCACGTGCTCGATCAGCTCATTGTCCACCAGATGCCAGCCGAGCGCCTCGGCGACTCGCCGGGCCACCTCTGATCCACCCGCGCCGTATTGGCGGGAGATGGTGATGAGCATGGGTGTGAAGCTACGCCTTCGTCAGGAGAGGGGCGAGGGGGGAGTCATCCGCCACGCCACCACCGTCGCCACGACCAAGCAGACCACCCCGCCGATCCCGACCGCCGCGCGGACTCCGAGGTGCTCGGCCATCCACCCGGCCTGGAACGAGCCGAACGGCGCCATCCCGAGGACGACGAACGAGTAGAACCCCATCACCCGCCCGCGGAGATAGTCGGGCGCCTGCACCTGGAGCATGTTGTTCGCCGCGATGCCGTTGAGCGCCATCACGCATCCGGCCAGGCTGAAGATCACCACTGCGGTCGCGAAGCCGGGGGCCAGCGCCGCCGCGATGAGCACGAGTCCGAACGAGATCGACGAGCCGAGCACGAGGTGCGGCTGTCGGACCCGCCCCCCGGCAGAGGCCATGAAGATGGCCGCCGCCGCGGCGCCGAGCCCGACCGACGAGACCATCCCGCCATACCCCCCCGCCCCGAGGTGGAGTGCGTCCCGGGCAAACACTGGCATCATGGTCATGAACGAGAAGCCGAACACCGCGAAGGTGGCGATGATGATGATGAGCGCCCGCGGCCACGGGTTCCCGAAGATGTACTCGAACCCCTGCCGCAGCGCCTCACCATACGGGACCGACGATGGTCTGTGGGGTGTGTCCTTCTTCATGAGCACGAGGCTCGCGATGACCGCGAGATAGCTGGCGGCGTTGGCCAGGAAGCACGCCGCAATGCCGACCGTGGAGATCAGCAGGCCGGCAATGGCCGGTCCGATGACCCGGGCGAGGTTGAAGGCGCTCGAGCTGAGCGCAATGGCGTTGAGCAGGTCCTTCCGCGGAATGATGTCGGCAATCAGCGCCTGACGCGTCGGCACCTCGAAGGCGCTCAGCGTGCCGTAGAAGATCGCCAGGCCCATCACCCAGTGCACGGTGATCAGGTGCAGCCAGGTCAGGATACCGAGGGTGAGGCCCTCGATCACCATGAGCGACTGGAGGAGGAGGACGGCCTTCCGCTTGTTCACCCGGTCGGCCAGCACCCCGCCGTAGAGGGTGAGGAGGAGGATCGGCAGCGACCCCAGGGCGGTCACCAGGCCCACGGCAAAGGCCGAATTGGTCAGTTGCAGCACCAGCCATCCCTGCGCCACTATCTGAATCCACGTGCCGCAGAGGGAGATGAACTGGCCGGTGAGAAAGAGCCTGAAGTCCCGGTGGCTTGTTGCGGCGAAGACCGAGCGAAAGGAGGAGGAGCGCACAGGGAAAAGGTAACTACGTGTTGCCGATTTTCTGCCCCGCCAGACACTGGTTGACGTAGATTCCGCCCAGGCGATTCCCCAGCCGGTCGAAGGATTTGAGAATGGGGTGGGTCACCCTGAAGATGAAGGGGAACAGATGCAGACCCAGGTGCTGGCGTACCTCCACCCCGCCTTCACTGGCCCACCATCTCAGTTCCCGCCAGCCGGGCCAGTTCTCCAGACCCCGATACGGCCGGAGGTGAAAGGCATTCGCCAGGGTGCAGCTCCATCGCCAAACCGCATTGGGGCACGTCACCACCAGCCAGCCTCCCGGCCGGACGACCCGGATCAGCTCGCGCAGAGTATCTCGCGGTGACGGCGTGTGCTCGATGCACTCGGACGACACCACCACGTCGAAGCACCCATCGCGCATGGGCAGCCTCGCCGCATCCCCGGCGACCACCGCCACGATCCCCTTCCGGCGGGTCTCCCGCAGCAGTGCTGTTCCGAGATCGAGACTGGTGACGCTGGCTCCGCGCAGGGCCGCCCGGGCGCTGAAGAAGCCGGTTCCGCACCCCGCGTCCAGCAGTCTCTTCCCTTCGAGGTTCACGCCGGCCAGCAGCCGATCGAAGACGGCGTGAAGCCGCCGCTCCAGATCGTACCGATTCATGATCGAATCGAACTCCCCGGCGATCAGATCGTAGGTCCACTGATCGCTCACCCGCTCGTCGCTCGGTCGGAAGCTGGGGGCTCTCCCTCTGCATGATCCCGGATGACGTAGTGGGGACGGTTGAGCGTCGACAGGAACAGGCGGCCGACGTACTCCCCGAGGACGCCGAGAGTCAGGAGCTGAATGCCGCCGAGCAGCGAGAGCAGGGCGGTCATCGAGGCCCAGCCGGCCACGACGTTCCCCGCGGTCAGGCGGATGCCGACCACGTAGGCCAGATACAGAAACGACGCGCCGGATATCAAAAATCCCAGCGCCACCGCAAGCCGGAGAGGCACGATGGAAAAGCTGAGCAGGCCGTCGATGGAAAACTTCACCATGCGCCGGAGGGTATAGCTGGTGGTACCCGCGATCCGGCGGCTGGCGTCGAAAGGCACCAGGGCGGTCTCGTACCCGAGCCATGGGACCAGTCCGCGCAGGAACAGGAGCGGCCCGGCACTCGCCAATATCTGCTCCAGGACGGGGCGGGCCAGCAGCCGGAAGTCCGCGGAGCCGCTCCGGATATCGACGCCGGCGAGGACCCGGATCATCCCGTAGAACGCCCTGCTGGTCCATCGCTTGAACGCGCCTGCATCGGCATCGCGCCGGCGGATGCCCTGCACGACGGGCGCGCCGGCCTGCCATCGCTCGACGAAGACCGGGAGCAGTTCCGGGGGGTGCTGGCCGTCCGAATCCATCATGATCACCGCCTCCCCTCGCGCGGCGCTCAAGCCGGCCAGGATGGCAGCCTGGTGCCCGAAATTCCGGGTAAACCGGATACCGCGCACCCCATGATCCCGGCGCAGCTCCTCGATGGTACTCCATGTTTCGTCCGTGCTGCCGTCGTCCACCACGATGATCTCGTGCGACCACCTCGAGAGCGACGCGGCGATTGCGCGAACGATGACAGGCAGCGTCTCCTGCTCGTTCCGCGCAGGCAACACCACCGACACCCTTGGTCCGGAGCCAGGCATTTTCTCCCCCATCAGACGCTCCCCGGCGCGCGGCAAGCAGCCTGGGCCCCGGCAGCGACCGCAGCGGCATTCCTGCGTCGAAATACCTGGAACGGCGGGAGCGGGGTCAACGAGTCGTACGTAGCCCGGACGATGGCGGCAATACGGGTGGAGGCGGCCGTATTGTACTTGTCTTCCGGATTGTAGAAGATCAGCTTCGGCGGCCGGCACTTCAGAATCTGAATCGTCGAGTCGAGGTCGGCGTCGGACCGGATACCGAGCGCGGTGTTGAAGAACTTGAATGGGTTGGTGCGCTTCGCCAGGAAGTAGAGCTCCGCCTCGCTCGGCAGCGCAAAGATGGTGTCGCTCGGCTCCGTTTCCGCTCGTATGAAGTCGACCACACGCTTGTACCTGACCGCATCCTCAGTCTCTACGTAGATCCCCGCTCTGTCCAGCTCGAGACGGGTCGCGACCGGTCGTCGCTCTCCAGCCACCGTGCCCTTCAGGCCTCGCGACAGCGGCATACCAGCCTGGAAGTAAACAGCAATCGCCGCCAAGACCGCCGCGGACAACAGCGCCGTGGCGCGCAGGGCCTTTCCCCGGTTGGTGGTCTGCCAGAGCAGCGCCGACAGGCAGAGCCCGGTCGTGTAAAAAAGGTAGAGTGTGATCTGGTAGTGAACGGACACGATCGAGTAGAAGAGCCCGATGACGGGAAGGGGATGCATCACGGCGTCGGCCGACCCGCGAAGAACGACACGGAGAAAGGTGACGCCGAGCGCCGCGGCCAGCATGAGCAGGGTCAGCCAGAAGAACCCGTTCAGGCGCTCAACCGCGTTTCCGAATCCGAGTCCCCGGCCTGCCAGGATCATCGTCAACGCGTACCCGGGCAGCTTCATGAACTCCAATCGAGGCAGCGACGTTGCGGCACCGAAGGTATCCGCGAGCCATGCGCCGACCGACCCGTGCGCGGTGTGATAGACGATCAGCGGTAACGCGGAAGCCGCGGCGCCGAGCAGGAGCGCGGCCGCCGTGGCCGCGAGCTCTCTGTTCCGCGCCGCGGTTCGTCGCCACGCGAGGACGAGAAGCGGGAATGGCCAGATGCCGAAGAGGGTCCAGCCGACGGCGTCGGTCCCCTGCGCCAGGTAGGCCGCGAGACCCACTCCGGTCACCACGATCATCGCCCGGGCGAGCCCTCGACCCCCTTTTTCTTCCGACCGAGGCCATTCGAGGAGCAGGAAGACGAGAACGCCCATTGCGAGCAGCACTCCCGAAAGCTGCCGAAACAGAAAGGTCGCGCCGAGCAGAAAGCCCGTGCCGGCATCGCGGTATCGCACGCCCATGGGCACCCAGCTCAGCCAACAGATGGTGCAGACCGCCAGGAACAGGCAGTACCAGTTGGCCGTCGGGCTGATGACCTGCACGAATCCGAGCGAGGTGAACGCCAAGGCACCGACGCACGCCGGGAGTAGCCCGCGGGGACGAAGGAGGAGAAACATCAAGCCCGACTGGAGCACGGTCAGGATCGCCAGCGGATATCGCAAGCTGACCAAACGGGTCCCGAAGACGGCAAACGCCCCCGCGTTCACGAAGTTGATGTAGCCGGCGTGAATGTCCTGGACGTCGGCGTGGAGCGTTTCGCCCGACAGGAGCCTGTCTGCCACGTGAGCGTAGTTGCCGTCGTCAGGCGGCCACCAGGTCTTGTCGTGGAAGATCGCGACCAGAATGCCGCTCAACAGGAGCACAATCGCAAGAGCAGTCGCGGAGTGCCTGACGGCTGGTGGACGGCTCAGAGATTACTCCCGCCAAGGCGATGGACAAGTTGACAAACAATGAATCCACAGTGACTTATGGCATATCGATTCCGGCGTCATCATGAGTCGGCGGATCATGACGAGCAGATATCGGTGTTGAACATCATCGCCCGGGGAAGTATGCATAAGATAAGGTTTGCACGCGCCGGTAGTAATAGACGCGAAGACCGTCGCCCCCACCGTCGCCTTACCGGGATCGCCAATGCGCTTCACCACATATTCCAAGTACCACCCCGAGCTGGCCGACGAAGTGAATCTCCAGGGGCTGCTCGATCAGCTCGGCGACTTCCTGCTCCAGAGCGGATTTGCCGGCGGGGCGCCGTCGCTGTGGAACGATGACATGGGCGACGGGGAGCGGTCGCTCGAGGCGCTGCGCCAGGCGATCCTCCAGGCGCTCATGGACTCGGGCCAGCTCACTCCCGAGATGCTCAAGGTGCTCCGGGGAGAGACGACAGGCGACGCCGATCGCGACCGGGAGATCGAGCGGCAGCTTGGCGAGCCAGTGGGAGGCTGCCGCGGAGCAAGCCATCGCCACCACGGAGCCCGCCGCCGTCGCCAAGTACGCGTTC
>JBOHSC010000219.1:0-8667 GCA_050733115.1 Gemmatimonadales bacterium | reverse complement strand
CAAGTACTGGCCGGGCGGCGATCCGTTGGGCCGCCGAGTGCGGTTTGGAACTGACCCGGCCAAGCCATGGACGACGGTCGTTGGTGTCATCAAGGATATCAAGCATGACGGTCTCGACAACGATGGCGTTCCGCATATCTACGTGCCGGTCTATCAAGACCCCAACAAGCAAGTGAGCGTGGCGTTGCGGACGTCTCTGCCCGCGACCCTGCTCGAACCACAGATTCGGCATGAAATCCAGAGCATGGATGCCGGCTTGCCCGTCTTTAACGTCTCTTCCATGAACGACATCCTCGATCGGTCACTGGCTTCACGGCGTTTTTCTGCCGATCTGGTGGGCGGATTTGCTGGACTGGCGGTGCTTCTGGCCTCCATCGGAATCTATGGCTTGTTGGCTTATCTGGTCGGCCAACGATCACAGGAGGTCGGTATCCGCATGGCCCTGGGCGCGCAGCAGGGCGACATTCTGAGAATGTTCTTGCGCAAGGGGGTCACACTTGCTGGCGTGGGCATCGTTGCCGGATTGGTCATTTCTGCATCCACGGCATCCCTGATGGCAAGTCTGCTCTATGGGGTGCGCCCCCATGATCCGGCTGTGTTTCTGCTCGTGCCTCTGCTTTTACTTGTAGTGGCCACGCTGGCTAGCTATTTCCCAGCATACCGCGCGACGCAAGTGAACCCCATCGCCGCCTTGCGCGAGAGTTGAAAGGGCAGGATTAGCACTTTGCAAGCAAATTCGTAGACGCAGCGGCCGTCTGGAAGATCGTAGCACTCCCGGCATTCTGCTTAGCCTCCCCGGCCGAGACCCGGTCCTCGCCTGTCGCGTCCCGATTCAGGCGAGTCTGGGCCACCGAGCGCAAGGACCTGCCTCTGAAGGACGTCGCAGCGGTGGGCGGGTGGCGAGATACGAGCACGCTGCTGCGATATCAGCAGCCCCACGAAACGACGATGCGCAAGGTGGCCGACTTCGAGCGGTCGCCGGAGCCATCGCCCCCACATGGTCAAGCGGTGAGTAACTCACACACCCCCCGCAAATAGGCAAAGCGCGACGGCTGCCAAGCAGCCACCGCGTTTCGAGTTGCCCCTCCTGGGCTCGAGCCGAAGGCCACCGGAGGTGAACCAGGACTCTCCTGATCCAGAGGAACCGCTGTAACCGCCTAAACTCCGGCAACTTGCCACCATTTACGCGAGTTCGTGCCACCCGATGTTGGAGTTTGACGTCCATGATGTCGGACTTTGCCGTACTTTACTCACTCAAATGTCGGAGCTTGCTGCCATCCCTCGGGCCTCGCCCTTAATGTTGGCCCGGGATGGCGGCCGAGGGATCCACGGGTCCCAGTAGTCGGCGCTGTGAGCGATGACTCCTGAGCAATGTCATTCTTTCGTCATCCGAGCAAGCGCATTCCGCGCCTCGACCACAAAGGGTTGCAGCTGGGGGTCGGCTTGGCGCCAGACATCGACCACGAACTGGTACGACTGCATAGCCTTGTCACGCTCGCCCAGGCCCTCCGCGATGCGTGCTTGCTCCAGAACGCCGAAGACGAAGAGGGGGCCCCCGCCACTCCAGACCCAGCGATCGAGGACCGCTCCCGCCTGTCGAGCCTGCCCCTGTACCGTGAGGAGGCGGGCCTCGATGAGCTTCTCATAAAAGCAATCGTTCTCCAGACAGAGCGTGTCCGGAATCGACTGAAAAAGACGCAGCGCCCGGATGGAATCGGCTCGAGCCAGCGCGAGATACGCCGTGGCGGCAGCCTGGAGGTATCGGCCGCGGAGATTGCCCTGGGCGCTTCCCTGCATTCGGGCTTCCTGCCCGGCGCGGAGCGCGAACCGCGCCAGCGACGCCGTGTCTCTTCGGGCCAGCCACCAGGGGAGGCCACGCAGCTGCCGCGCGGTGCCCCAGGGAGACATCGGCCACGCTCTTCCAGGCTCGAGCGCGTGCCCAAAGGTCGTGGCGGCCAGGGACTCCGGGATCACCCCAAGGAGCGCGAGGGCACGGAAGGGATCACGGAAGTCGCTGAACGGCGAGGCGTTCGGGTCGAGGAGCAAGCGGCGATCCGTCGTGTACGCCTCTTGAAGGTGGCCCCGGTAGGCCAGCTCGAGCGCCAAGTACTGATCGTACATCAGTGTGTCCGACCAGGGATCGACACCGGTGCCGCTCCGCCGGGTCAGCGCTCGCAGGAGCCGGACCCCGGATTGGCCAGAGTCGGCCCACCAGCCGAGCTGCATCATACCGGCGCCAAAGAGTTCCTGGGCGGAGGCGCTGTCGATCATCCGAGCCGTCTCCGGCACGTGTGACCGCGCGGGATCGAGCATCAGCGCGACCAGTCGACTCGAACTGGCATTGACGTCGGTGGGATCGAGGCGCAGGTAGGCAGCGGCATACTTCCGGGCCAGGTCGGGGCGGTTCAACCGGATCGCCAGGTTCACCGTATGCTCGTACGCCGGCGCGAACCCCGGGTCGAGGGCGATCGCGCGGTCGAAGGCCTCGAGCGCCGGGGCGGGGGCGCCTCCCAGCGGAGGAGGGAAGTGAAATCGCGCTTCACCGAGGTCAAGCCACACCTCGGGGTCAGCGGGGTAGCGGCGGACGGCCTCCTCCGAGATGGAAAGATTACGATACCTGAAGCGGATCAGATCGGCCGGGTTGGTCGCCTCGTCAGCCGCGGCCCAGAGCGAGTCGGCGGCGATCAGCACACTATCTTTGGGAGAAAGTCCGCGATTCAGGCTCACCGCCCGGCGCGTATACTCCTCCATAGGCCGGTACGCGTGCGAACTCGAGGGGAACCAGCTGAGCACCAAATTCATGCGGCGGAAGGCAAGCGCGAACGTGCTGTCCTGCGTGGTAGCCTGGTCATAGTACACCAGGGCAGAGTCCCAGAGACCCCGCCGATAGAATTGTTCCCCGTACAGGAAGGCCTTCAACGCCGGGAGCGATCTGGACCCGATCGAGACGTGTCGCACCGCCCCGATCGGGCGATTCCGTCCCAGCACCTCAAGGATCCTGACCCCCAGGGAGTCGGCCAGTTCTCCGATGTCCGCCGTTGCACCTTTGACCTCCAGGTCTGGCTCGCCTCTCTTCCGGGCCAGGTCCAGCACCGTCGCTCGAAGGCTGACGGTGTCGCCCGCTGTGCTTACGCTCCCGAAGACCACCACCCCGGCACCCGTGCGGTGGCCGAAGCTCTCGGCTGACACGCGATCGGTGCGGCCGTGCCAACGCTTGATTCCGACCGTCTGCGGGACGGTGCGCAGAGGTCCGGCGCCGTCGAGGTCACGGGAGAGAATGTCCACCAGTCCCTCATGCCAGATTTGCAGTGACTGGTCGAGCACATCAAATGGGGCGATCGCTAACAGATTGGGATCCGTCGGCGGACCCGGCCGCGTCCGCCACAGTAGGACTCCAGCAGCCGCCAAGGCGGCCAGACCGATAGCGGCGCCCCAATGGCGTACCGCGATAAGGGTGCGCCGTTGCGGTGCTGCGCCGGGGTGACTCAGGGCCTCGGCGAACTCTGCGGCCGTCCTGAACCGGTCGGCAGGCGCTTCGGCAAGGGCCGGCCCGATCCCGCGCTCCACCACTGGCGCAAGACCTTCCCGTACCTTCCCAGCCGCCGCGTTTCCACGTGCCCCGTTTCTGGTGACTTGGCGGTGCTGCTCGATCCACTCGGTCAGCTCCGGCGGCGGGTCCGTGCCGAGCTCCGAGCGCACCAGCTCCCCGTAGGCGTCTCCACGGCGTAGCGCGTCGGCGTGCTCGCCGGCCTGGTCCAGGGAAGTCATCAAGCCGAGCGCGGCGTGGGAGCTCAGCGGGTCCAGCTCGAGCAGGCACCGCCACCAGTTCGCCGCCACCCGGTGGTCACCGAGTCTGGACGCTTCGGCAGCCAGGGCTTGCATCGCAGCCCCGCATTGGGTCGCCAGCCGGGCCCGTTCGGTTTCCGCCCAGGTCTCGAATTCCCCACCCCCGTTCAGGTAGAAGCCGTCCAGGAATGGCGCGGTGTAGCACGAGACTGCTCCGGCGGGATCGTTGCCTCCCAGCGCGGCGGTGAACGCCGCCACATCGCTCGAGATCACGGCGGGATTGAGGCTAAGCTGGATCGATCCGAGGAAGAGCTCGGGCGCGTGGAGATCGCGGCGGAGTGCGTAGCAGGCCTGGTTGAGGAGTCCGCGGCCGTGCTCGGCGTCAGTTTCCGGCCACAGGGTGGCGATCAGCTTGTCGCGGCTGAGGCCGCGCTGTCCCGCGGCGGCAAGGAGGCCGAGCAGTCCCAGGGTCTTCCTCTGCTGGGCTGCGCCGGTGCCAGGGATGCCGTCGATGTCTACGGAGAGTCCGCCGAACGTCTTGAGGTGGAGCATGTTGCTCCGTTTGACTGGCCTTTGAGTGGCCTCTGACCAAGGGCCTCTAATTTATCGCCAGTACCGTGAACTAGCGAACCCAGCGGGTACCCACCGCGGACTCCCCTTCCCTCAATTCAGGAGGTACTCCTCATGATCCACCGCACACTTCTCACCGCTGGCGCCATCATCGCCTTTGGCGTCATCACCGCCTGTTCGGATACGACCGCTCCGAAGAGCGTCGCAGCGGGTTCACCAGCGGCCACAAACAGCCAACAAGGCGACCAAGACCCAAGCGAGCCGCAAAGCGGAGCTCTTCATGTGACGAAGGAGTGCACGCAGTACACGGGCCTGGCCGGCGGCTTCTGCACCATCACGTCCTCGAACCTCAACACCATCAAGGTCGGCACCAGGGTCGTCTATGCAAGCGGGGTTGGTCCCACCGGGCTGGATACTGACGTCCTCCTCGTCCCGCCAAACCCGGGGCAGAGCACCGGGTTCGGCCATGTCGTACTCAGTCTGGTGACTCGTCAGGGAGTGATCACCATCTCGGGCGGGACCGGGAAGTTCAAGCTGCTCCAGGCCAGTGCCGTTATCTCGTACTTGGGCGGGCGCAACTGGGCCTGGGACGGGACGTACAGCTTCGGTGACGACGATTGAGCCGAGAGCAAGGCTTCGATTTGCCTCGGCCGCAGGCCGAGCCCTAAAAACCGGCTCCCGCTGTCGCGGGAGCCAATTGCCCCTCCTGGGCTCGAACCAGGACTCTCCTAATCCAGAGGGGCCACTGTAGCCGCTCAAATTCCGGCAAATTGCAGCCTTTTACGCGAGTTCGTGTCACCCGCGCCGGAGTTTGCTGGGTTTCATGCTGGACTTTGCCGTACTTTACTCACTCAAATGTCAGAGTTTGTCACACTCTCAACCGAGAGGCTTTGCGCTGATCTCTTGTCAGGCATGCAGGGAGAGTTAGCAGCGAAGGATAAACGAGCGGGAGCGCCCCTACGGGTGAAATGTGCCGCGCCCCGTGGGTTGCGAGGATCTGCTAGATCGAGTTCCTCCAAACCCGCCGAGAGCAGTACCGTCGCTGGCGACAACCATGTGGCCAATCTCCCGCTCCGGACGATCGGGTCAAGCGCCGCCACGGTCTGCTCGGCGTGCTGGCGCTGGTTGTCCAGGTGCCACCGGTAACGGGCCTGGGACCTGCCACCGGCCTGGTGCCGGTTGCCCGACTCACCCTCCACCCACCTCTTACTTCCCGTCAATAATCATGTTGCCGTCGATGTCACTGAGCGAGCCGTAGGGTCCAAAGTCGAGCACCCTGCTGGTGGTCTCGACCCGGCGCCCCTTGTTGGCGCCTTCGGTGATCTTGCCGACCAGGTGGGTCTGACCCGAGACCACCTCGACGGTTCCACTTAATTTTGCTTTGAAGGATTCTGAAGCCGGCACCGCTGTAACTACCCAGGACGAATGAATCAGTGCCTTGCCGGCTTCCCCGGACGACCCCTCGTCGAAGCCGAACACAAGGGTCGCCCGGCCCTGACGCTCGCCACTCACCGTACCCGTCATCGTGTACTGTCCCGCGCTGTCCCGCTTGATGGCCTTCACGTGATAGGACAGCTCGATCTTATTATCCTGACTCGGCTTATCGGCCGGAGTCGCACTCTGGCCGTTCAGCGAGCTTCCGATAGATACGAGTCCCAGGGTCAGCACCACAAACGCACGACTCTGGATTCTGGCGAATATGCTCCCGTGTTCCTTCATCATGTGGCCTCCTGGGCGAAGCGGGGCAAATCCCCGCCTCGCCAACCTGCGGTGTGGGGCACCCATTCTCAATGTTCGCTTAAACTCGACCGTTCTCTCACTCAATCTCACCTACGCGGGCAACCGCATCTGCTTCCGCAGACTCTTGTCGAACGCAGACGCGGGAACGAAGCGCCGAAGCAGACTGATCTGGCGCGCGGCCCGTCCCGCAGTGTAGCGGCCGCGCGGGTTGGCCTCGGTGGAAGCGTTCACTACAGCGCTCGCGACCAGCTCCGGCGTATCGGCGGTCTTCATGCCGTCGCGCAGGACTCCCTCGGCGTTGGTTCGTGCCGACCGATAGATGTCGAGCTGCTGGTCCGCCTGGTAGACGTTGCCCTCGAAAGAGGTCCGGGTGTAGGCGGGCTCGACCAGCACCACTCTGACACCCGAGTCTCTGATCTCATGGTCCAGCGACTCGGAATAGCCTTCCACCGCGTGCTTGCTCGCTGCGTACAGGGCCATGAACGGTGCCGGGATCAGACCCATGACCGAGCTCAGATTGACGATCCGCCCCGCCCGCTGCCGGCGCATGGCGGGAAGCACCGCCTTGGTCATCCGAATCAGGCCGAACAAGTTGACGTCGAAGAGCGACTTCGCCTGCGCCAGCGACGACTCCTCCGCTCCGGCGACCAGTCCCACTCCGGCGTTGTTGACCAGGAGATCGATGCGGCCGGTCTTGGACAGCACTTCACCAATCGCCGCCTGTACCGACTCGTCACTGGTCACATCGCACACCAGGTATTCGATGCCTGGCGCTCGCGTCGCCGGCGCCCGGCGCGAGGTGCCGAACACCCGATAGCCGGCCGCGTGAAGCGCCCGCGCGGTCGCGTCGCCGATCCCTCCCGATGCGCCCGTCACGATCGCCACGGGCCGACTCTGCTGCTCATGATTGCCAGACATAGCGTGCCTGCTTTCGGTTGATGTTGCTTACGTTTATATGACGTTCATCATATTTCTGAGCAAACGCCGACCAGGCACCGATGCGTAGGGTCTCAGCCTGTGGGGATGAGGTGGTTCAGCGCGGCGTCGCGCACTGCATCGGAGAGCTTGGGGTCGTCCACGGCCCGGGCCAGGACCAGCGCTCCGAGCGCGGTCGCTACGGCGACCAGCGCCCGCTCGTGCGCGTCCGGCTTCCCCCAGTCGGGGGACTGACGGCCGACGAGATCGATCATCTCCTTGATCCGCCGGGTGGCGACCCGCCGGACCTTGGGCGCCTGGCGCGGCATCTCCGAGCCCAGCGCGGCGATCGCGCACCCGGTCTCGACGCCTTCCACATGCTCCTTCGAGAGATAGGCGCGGAGCATGGCCTCGAGAGCCTTCTTCGGCGGTGCCGCGGCGGCCACCCGCGCCAGCACGGCCATCCCGTCGGCGCCCGCCCGGTCGGCCGCCTCGGCCAGCATCCCCTCGCGCGACTCGAAGTGGGCGTAGAAGCCGCCATGCGTGAGGCCGGCCTCCTTCATGATCTCGGCCACGCCTGTGCCGCCGTAGCCGCTACGCCGGATGGCGCGGGCGGCGGTCGCCACGATGCGCTCGTGGGTGGCTTCCTTGCGGCTGGGGGCGGGTCGTCTCGACGTGGCGGCACTCATATGATGATCATCATACACACGTGGCGACTCGACCGCAAGGGGGTACGCGCCGGCCGTCTCTGCCCCCTCCCGCCTGAGCCGCCGGACCAGCTTACCGGAATTCGACCCTGGCGGCGATTGGCCGACGGCGTCAACTCGGCCTTGCCTTTCCTAGAGGGAAGCGTCGTGTTCTGCATGCGTCTGTGAGGCAACGCGGCAGAAGAATCTCTGACAGCTGTTACGGTGTTCGACACGTGACTTTCTTGCCATCAACAGAAGACGAACACCGGGCCGAGTGGTGGCACCTCGGAACGAAATAGAAATCCCAAATTGGAAAAATTCAGCCGATGGCTTGCTGCTATGCGGTGGGCATTCTGCCACATGCGTTGGCACACTGCTACAGCACACTAAGCGAAAATCAGCGGGCTGGCTTACGAGTGTAAGCTCTCCCGCTGACTTAAGTTGCCCCTCCTGGGCTCGAGCCGAAGGCGGCCGGAGGCCAACCAGGACTCTCCTGATCCAGAGGGGCAGTTGTAACCCACCGAATTCCGGCAACTTGCAGCCATTCACGCGAGATCGTGTCACCCGATGCCGGAATTTGACGACTTTCATGCGGGACTTTGCCGTCCACTACTCGCGCAGATGTCGACGTTTGTCGTGCGGAGCCCGGCGCCAGGGGACTGGGGCGGGACAATCACCGGCAGCCCCCTACTTCAGGCGCAAGACGAAGAACGCTGGTAGAGTGGGACTTCGAGAGGATTCGTTCCCCCAGTCGCTTCCAGCGAATACCAGGTCATCGAACCCGTCTGCCCAAAGTGATCGGATCTCGATGTCCTCGCTTCCGGTGTGCCCCGTAAAGGTTCGGAGATTCAGCCTCTGCACCAGGTCATTCTGGCTGTCGTAGAAACCGATCTCTCCTGTTTCCAGTCCGCTCCAGAAGCCACCCTGAACCGCCACGACCGTGTTGGTATTGGGCTCCGAGATGACC
>JBOHSC010000218.1:0-4618 GCA_050733115.1 Gemmatimonadales bacterium | reverse complement strand
CATCACCGGGCTGGCCCAGATCAACCACCACTACGACCGCTCGATCGACGACGTGCGCACCAAGGTGAGCTACGATCTGGAGTACATCCGCCGCCAGGGCCTGGCCGAGGACCTCCGCATCATGCTCAAGACCATCCCCACGATCCTCTTCCGCCGCGGCGGCTGGTGACTTCCGGGCCCACGGAAGCGCGGCGGGGCCTCTCCCCCGCCGTGCTGGTCGCCGGTATGCTCCTCCTGGCCGTCGTGCTCCGCTTCTGGCGGCTCGGATTCTGGGGCTTCGAGGGCGACGAGATCTACACGCTGAGAGACTCTCTCACCCCACAGTTCGACAATCCCCGTCCGCTGATGTACCTCCTCAACTACTACGTGGTGCGGCCCTTCGCGCCGCTCGACGAGTTCGGTCTGCGGCTCCTCCCGGCGATCTTCGGCGTGCTCGCCATTCCGGCGTTCTATCTCGTGTGCCGGCGCCTCGCCGGAACCCGCGCGGCGCTCTTCGGTACCCTGCTCCTGGCCGTGAGCGGAATTCACGTTTACCAGTCGCAGTATGCGCGGTACTGGTCGCTCGTGTTCCTCCTCTCGACCATCTATCCCTTCGCGCTCTATCTCGGCCTCCGCGAGCGCAACTGGCGTGCGCTGGCGCTCGGACTCGCTACCGCCGTGCTGGCGGTACTGGCCCACCCCGTCGCCGTCCTCCCCGCCGGTGGCGTCGGGCTCTGGATCATGATGACGTATCTGCGCCGCGACTACCTGGCGCGGATCTGGAGCCAGAAAGGGCTTCGCTGGGGAGTGATCGTCCTCGTCGTGGTCGGAGCGGCGGCGGTGCTGCGGTATCTGCCCGTCCTCCGCTCGTGGATCGACGCTCACGACGCGGGAGGCGGCGGTGACAACCTGCTCTACCTGCCGGGCCGCGCCGGGGTGAAGCAGATCGCCTTCATGATGAGCTACTTCGAGGGGCTGACGTTGCCGCTGGTGTTGACCGGGGTGGTGGGCACGCTGCTGCTGTGGCAGGGGCGCGACCGCTCACTTGCGGTGCTGCTGGCTTGTCTCTTCGCCTTTCCGGTGGCGGTGATCCTCGTCCTGTCCTTCCGCACGGCGGTCTCGATCACCTATCTCCTTCCCACGGCGCCGGCGTTCTTCGTCGGGGCTGGCGTTTTCCTCGATCGCCTGGCCGCGGTGCAATGGGAGCTGCGGCCGCGGTGGGTGCTCCCCGCGACGGTCACGGCGCTCATCGTCATCACAGGTCTGCCGACGCTGCTCTCGCAGTACCGTGATGGCCGCCGCCGGGATTTCCGCGGAGCGGCAAAGTGGCTCACGGAACGCCTCGCGCCCGGCGATATCGTCTACTCCGATCAGGCCGGGGTGCTGACCCACTATCTCCCGGGGCCCGTGGTGGAGTCTCTCGTGGCCGATCCCGCCCTGCTGGGAAAATCGGTGCGCGATCTCCGCGATTCGGGTCGCGGACAGGCGCTCTGGATCGTGCTGCCGGCTTCGGCCCAGGGCGGACTCAAGGCCACCGCCCAGGTGGGCTCGATGAGCGGCTGGATCTACGAGAACTGCCAGCTCCGCAATACGATCGGAGTGGCCCGCCTCGACTTCCGGCAGAACCAGCTTCAAGTCTACCGCTGCCCCGCCGCGGCCTTGCCTGGGACCGCCAGCAAGTCCGAATAGAGCCGTTCCCACCGCTCCATCAATCGATCCGTGCTGTACTGCCGTTCCACCAGCGCCTGGCCGCGAGCCCCCATGCTCATCCGGGCATCGGGAGATAGGGCCTCGATGGCCGCCATCGCCCCGGCGAGCGCCGTCGGGTCGCCGGCCGGTACGAGCGCCCCCGTCGAGCCGTCTTCCACCACCTCCGGAACCCCACCTACCCGGGTGGCGGCCACCGGCAATCCCGCCGCCGCCGCCTCGAGCAGCACCACCGGCATCCCCTCCCATGCCGAGGAGAGCACGTAGCCATCCGCCGCGCTCATCAGCTCCGGCACGTCGCGCCGCACGCCGAGGAAGCGCACGCGATCCTGGAGCCCTGCTTTCGCGATGAGCGATTCCACCTCGCCACGGAGTGGTCCCTGGCCCGCCAGCAGGAGACGCGATGTGGAACCGGCCAGCCGGGCCAAGGCGCCGATCATCGTAGGATAGTCCTTCGCCGGCTGAAATCGCCCGACCGCGAGCCAGACGAACTCATCGCCGAGCCCCAGCTCCGTTCGCGTGGCCGCCCGCGCCTCGGGCATCCGGCGGAAGCGTGCGGTATCGACGGCGTTGGGGATCACCTCGAGCCGATCGGCGGGAACCACGCCGATCGAGACGTACCGCTCCGCGGCGACGCGGCTGATGATGGTGACCCGATTCACGAGGCGGTTGGTGAGCCGGTAGGCCGCCATTCGAAGCCGGCCACCGTCGTTGATGCTGTGGATGGTCGAGACCAGTGCCGGCACCGGCGTCACCATGCGCACCACGCGGGCGACCAGATTGGCATGCACCATGTGGCTGTGCAGCACGTCGGGCCGCCAGGCACGGACCATCCGCACCAGCCGAAGGATGCGGAGAAGGTCTCCGATGTTTCGCTTGAGCTCGAGACTCTCGGTGGGAATTCCCTCTCGCTGGGCCTCGAGACCCATCGGGCCGAGCGGAGTCAGGGCGACGATTCGAACGTCGTGACCGCGGGCGCGCATCGATCGGGCGAGGATCAGGATCTGCTGGTCAGCTCCTCCCATCCCCATACTGGTCGAGAGGAGGAATATCCTCATGCCTTGCGTTCCTTGAACCCCCCGACGCGTTGGCGCAGCGCTCGCCTCAGGCCCTGCGGGAGATATGCGTATGCATGCCTGCCAGCCGAGAAGACATACATCCAGCTCGGCAGCCCAAGCTCTCGGACCACCTGCGCCTGCACCTTCGCCAGGTCGCGCTGGCGCTCGGAGTACTTGAACGCCTGATGGAAGAAGCTGGTGGCGTGGACGTTGTGCTCGCCGAGGACCTCCGGCACGGTGGCGAAGCGCCACCCCAGCTTGGCGATGCGCAGCCAGAACCGGAGATCCACCAGATTGTTCACCTCGGGATATCCGCCCGCCTGTTCCCACGCTCGGCGCCTGAATGTGACGATCGTGTGCGCGATGGGGATGTAGCGCGTCATCGCGATGATCATGCCCTCGTGATCGGTGGGGGGCATCCGCACAGTGCGCTCGCCACGATTGTCGTCCACTCGCAGGTAGTAGGCGCCGGCCACTCCGACCTCGGGGTGGGCATCGAGGAACGCCACCTGGTGCTTGAGCCGGTCGGGATAGCTGCGGTCGTCGAAGTCCTGGCGCGCGATGAACTCACCGCTGGACTGGGCGATACCGTAGTTCACGGCCGCGGCGAAGCCGAGCCGCCCCGGCGTGAACACCCGGACCCGCGGATCACGCGCGGCGAGCTCGCGCAGGTGCCCGAGAGTGCCGTCGGTCGAGCCGTCGTCGACCAGGATGAATTCGAAGTCCTCGAAGCTTTGCGCGAGGATCCCCGGAATCGCCCGGTCGAGATAGGGCTCGCCGTTGTAGACCGTAGTCACGACGCTCACCCTGGGCATCAGGCCGTGCCGTCCCGCTTGAGTCGCGGCGAGGGTCGAGGCGCCGGCTGTATGCGCGGCTCGCGAGGCGGCGGCGGGCGCCGGACTGGCCGCAACGGCCGGAGCGGCACCGCCTCCACGACGGGCGGCGGTGCGGCACGCCTCTGCGTCATCGACTCCGACAGCGCCGCGAGAATTCCCACGATGAACCAGACCGGCTTGCGATCGTCCCAGCCGAGCGGAAGCATGGCGACGGCCATGGTGGCCATCAGGACGAGAGCAAATCGTCGTTCGAGGGGCGGCAACTTCATCACCGGGAAGAGCACCGAGATGAACATCATGATCCAGAGGAAAAACCCTATGATCCCCTGCTCGACCAGCACGCCGAGGTAGGCATTGTGCGGCGGACGCTCGTGCCCCAGCCACGGGATGATCGCCCAGTCGAACCCGCCCGTGCCGTACCCAAGCACCGGCTTCTGGGTGAAGGCATGCACACCGGCCTTCCAGATCTGGATGCGGCCGTTGAGCGTGCCCTCTTCCACCTCGGACTTCGTGCTGCCGAGCCGCTGGAACGAGGTCTGCGGAATGAACGCCACGGCCACTCCACCCGCCGCGCAAAGAAGGAATGTCGCGGCGATCATCTTTCCCGGCGTCATCTTCG
Organism: Gemmatimonadales bacterium; assembly: GCA_050733115.1. Lineage (GTDB taxonomy): Bacteria > Gemmatimonadota > Gemmatimonadetes > Gemmatimonadales > GWC2-71-9 > CAVVWJ01. The sequence goes on along the minus strand of JBOHSC010000218.1, from coordinate 419 downwards.
TCATCGTCAGCGGCACGATCAGCAGCGCGACCATGCTCGCCAGCATGGCACCTCGCGATCCGGTAAGCCCGAGCGCCACGATCCCGACGAGTATGTACGCCCGGCAGGCCCATCGAAGGATCGGCTGGCGGTAGGTCATTCCCAGGTACCAGGCCATCGGGATGGCCAGGGCGAGTGTCATCCCCAGGTCGTTCGGGTCGAATCCCTCCGCGGCAAAACGGCGTTCCAGCCCCACTTCCGAGTGGTACACATAGATCGTGTTGAAGGCGGCGACGTACGCCCCGAGGACGTATGCCAGGAGCAGGCCGAATTGCTTCCTGGGCTCGGGGGCGAGCTCCCAGATCATCCACAGGACGAGGAAGAGCTGAATGTAGGTCTTGAACTTGATGATCCCAACGTCCTGATTCGCGGTCCTGAAC
>JBOHSC010000217.1:0-5781 GCA_050733115.1 Gemmatimonadales bacterium | reverse complement strand
CTGGTGGTAGAGCTGCGCGTTGCGGAGCGCCACCGCCGTCTGGTTGGCGAGGATCGCCGCAACCTCGCGCTGCGTCGGTGTGGCGAAGTCGGGTGAGCTCGACTCGAAGACGAGGACGCCGAGGACCCCTTCTTCATCCTTGAGCGGCAGGTAGAGCCCGCTGCCCACATCGTCCTTCTCGAGGTCAGGCCCGAAAATCGTGACGAACATCCGCTCTGCGTCGGAGCCTGGCGCCGTGCGGTCGCTCAGGAAGAGTGACTCTCCGCGGCCCGCGGCCCACTCCGCCCGGCCGACCAGGTCCTGAAGGCGTGGATCCTTAGGGTCGATCTTCTCTTCTCCCGACACCGCGCGAATGTCGCAGTGGCCCTTTTCGTAGAGGCCCACCGCGCCGCGATCGAAATGCAGCGCCTTCGCCGCCAGGTGCACCACCGACTGGAGCACCCGATCGAGGTCGAGCGTGGCGGTGATCTCGCGGCTGATGTCGAGGAGCACGGCCAGCTCGTCGGCCCGCCGCTCGGCGCCGTGAAGCCTCGCGTTCCGGAGCGATACTCCGGCGAGCGCGGCTACCCCCTCGAGCAGCTCGCGGTCGCCCTCGTCGAACATGCCGTCGCCGGTGATCTTGTTGGAGACCTGGATTGCGCCCACCGTGACGCCGTCGGTCACCATCGCGGTGGCCATCACGTTGAGCGCGAGCGCCGGGCCGGTGCGGTCGAGGTCGGGCTGGAAGCGAGGGTCTTCCTGCGCCTTGGTCACGATCGTGGTTCTTTGCTTCTGGGCCACGTCGCCCACGAAGCCGGTCCCGATCGGCACCTCCGCTCCGATCAGGCGCTCGGCTCGCCCGCCCTCCGCAAGGCGGCAGCGAAGCAGGTCGCCCTCGGCGATCCAGATCGATCCCCCTTCGGCGCCGAGCGCGGTGAGAACCCGGTGGAAGACGCGGGGAAGCAGCTCGTCGAAATCGAGCGATCCACTGAACTCCAGGCTGATGGCATGGAGCAGACGAAGACGCTCGACCTCGTGGGGCAGATCGCCCAGCGAGGCCGACGGTTCGCTCAGGATGTCGGGCATGGAACGATTATGGGGTGTGCTCTGCGGTTGCGTAAGTGGCGGGAACCCCTGAAATGCGAAATGCCGGACCCCGGGGGGTCCGGCACCCGCCATCGCGGAGGGATGGTCCTAACGGATCTTCATCGGCGCAATGCGCTCTTCCAGCTCTTCGACCTTCAACTCTTCGGCCGGATTGGTCTTGGGCTTGTCCTGGGTGGCCGGCTTCTTGGTCTGATCGTTGGACTGGCTCATTGTGATTCTCTCTCAGGCTTGGAGGTTGAAGGGGTCTGTTCGACTTACCCGTGCCGCGGGATCACCTTTCCCGGGGCGATCCTGTCTTCGAGCTCTTCGACCGAGAGTTCCACAGCCTCGGCGTCCTTACCGGTAGCCTTGCGAACCTGGTCCTTCTGCTCTTTGGTCAGCTCGATGCGAATCTGGTCCTTCGACATGGCTTCCTCCTGGGGGGACTGTGTAGAACATCCAGCGTCGATCACGGGCTCAATGTGGGACGGGACCGTGAACCCAGCGTGAATTCCGCGCTTGCCCTTCCGTGAATTAGGGGTACGTTGGGGCATCCCCCTGCCAGCCTAAGGTATGCCCCAGCCCGGCCTCGTCATCCGACTTCTCGGTGCTCCGTCCGTGAGCCTCGCGGACGGCCGCCAGGACGTGCCGGCCCTCGGGGGCAAGGCCATCGCCCTCCTCGCCTACCTGGCTCTGGAGCCCCGCGCCCACTCCCGTGAGGAGCTGGCAGGGCTGCTCTGGGGCGAGTCCCCGGAGCCGGAGGCGCGCGCCTCCCTCCGGCAGACCCTCCGGGCCATCCGCGCCGCCTTCGGCGACGCCATCCGGTCCAACCGCTCCCAGGTCGAACTGAGCGAGCCACCGCGGTGCGACGTGACCGAGTTGCGCCGGGTGCTGACGGAGGAGCCGCGCGGGGTGCTCGTTGCCGAAGCGCCCAGCTTCCTGAACGGGTTCTCGGTCCGGCATGCGCCCCAGTTCGAGGAGTGGGTCTCCGGCATCCGATCCGCCCTCCTCCGCGACTACCACAACGCGCTGTCCGTCCTCGCACGAGAGGCAATGGCTCAGCGTCGGTGGCGCGACGCCAGCCAGGCAGCCGACCGATGGCTTGCGAGCGATCCGCTCTCGGAAGACGCGGCGCGGTTGGCCGTCGAAGCATTGTACCTCTCCGGGAACCGGGGAGGAGCGCTCGCTCGCTTTGCCGGGTACCGCGAGGCCCTCTTCCGGGAGACGGGATGCGAGCCCGGCCGAGGGCTCCAGACGCTGATGCAGCGGGTGGAGGCCGACCGTCCTTCCCCGGTCGCCCACGCCCGTCCGGAGGTCTGGGACACGCCGGCGCTGTCGTTCGAGTCCGGCCTGATCGGGCGCGAGGCCGAGTGGAAGCGGCTGACGGAGGCCTGGTCGGCCGCGCGGCGAGGCGAGGGCCGAGTTCTTCTACTCCAGGGCGAGGCGGGCGTCGGCAAGTCGAGATTGATCGACGAGTTTCTCCGCTCGATCGTAGCCGAGGGCGGCACGGTCCTCCGGGGCCGCAGCTACGACGGACGGGCAGGAGTTCCCTACGAGCCGGTTGCCGACGCCCTCCGCAACGCCCTCGGCGCCCCAGGCCTTGCCGCCGCTTCCGCGGAATGGTTGGTCGAGGTGACCCGTCTGGTACCCGAGCTGCGGCAGCGGTTCCCGGCGCTGGCGGAGCCGGAGCAGCCGGCCGATTCGACCGCCGGGTGGCGCCTCTCCGAGGGGATCGCCCACCTGCTCCTGGCCCTTGCCGGTGAGCGACCGGTGGTCGTGTCGATCGATGACCTTCAGTGGTGTGACGAGGAGACCTGCAATCTTCTCCGCTATCTGATCCGGCGTCTCGAGCGGGCGCCCGTGCTCTGGCTCGGCACGGTTACACTCGGCGAGGTCGAGCGCGAGGCCCCTGCTGCGCGGCTCTGCCGGGTCCTCCGCGCCAAGTCACACGCCGATACGATCGAGCTGGCGCCCCTCACCGAGGAGCAGATCTGGCAGATGATCCGCGAGCTCGGCCACGTGAGCACGCCGACCGGGGCGCGGCGTCTCGCGGCGCGGGTCCACCGGATCACGGGTGGCAATCCTTTCTACGCCATTGAGTTATTGAAGACAATGCTCGCGCAGGGAACCCTGGCGGCCGATCAGACGAGCGGCGAATGGACGGTGCCCGCCAGCGGGGTCGCTGTGAGTCGCGAGTATCCCCTGTCCCAGTCGGTGCAGGATCTGATCGCGGAGCGGGTGGACCGCCTTCCGGCGGAGCTGAAGGAGCTGCTGATCACGGTGGCGGTGGCCGGATCGGGAGGGCGTCCCGACGTCCTGTCGCACGTGCACGGCATCTCTCGGCTCCGCGCGGCGGCCATGGCCGACTCACTGGTGGAGCGCCGGCTGATGGTCGAGGAGGCGGGAGTCTACCGGTGCGCCCATCCGGTGATCGCCCACGTGGTGCGCGACGCGATCACCGTGCCGCGCCGGCGCGAGGTGCACCGCATGGTCGCGTTGGCGCTCAAGCTCGCGGCGCCCGCCGGCGATGCTCGTTCGTCAGCGGGCGAGATCGCGCTGCACGCCGATCGCGGTGGGGAGCCGGCGTTGGCATACCGCTACGCGCTCATGGCGAGCGAGGCGGCCGTCCACCGCTATGCCTTCGAGGAGGCGCTCTCCTGGCTCGACCTGGCCGCCGGGGCCGCGCAAGGCGCCGACGAGACCGATGCGGTGAATCGCCGCACCGCCGACCTGCTCGAGGCGGCAGGGTGGAGTGCCGCTCCCGAGCGGCGGCCGATGCCGGTAACGCGGGAGATTGTCTCCGAGGATCTCGACCTGCCGGTGCGGGGCTGAGGAGATCGGCCGCTAGCGGCAATCAGGAACGTGCCGCGGAGCCGCCGTATCGCACCGCCGTCATCTCCGCGAGAATCGAGAGCGCGGTTTCCGCTGGATGGCGTCCGCCGAGGTCGAGCCCGATCGGCCCGCGCAACCGCGCCACGGCCTCATCGCTCAACCCCTGCGACCTGAGCCAATCCCGCCGGGCGGTCTGCGTTTTCCGCGAGCCGATCACGCCCACGTAGGGGGCAGGCGACTGGAGCGCGGCCAGGAGTGCCGGCTCGTCGAACTTGGGATCGTGCGAGAGAACGCAGACATAGCACGACCGGTCGAGGCCGATGCGCGCAAACGCCTCGTCGGGCCAGGCGAGAACCAGCTCGTCGGCATCGGGAAAGCGTTCTCGGCTCAGGAAAGTCCCGCGGCCGTCCGCCACTATGGTGCGATAGCCGAGCGCCTTGGCGAGGGGTACCAGCTCCACTGCGACGTGTACGCCGCCGAAGATCACGAGTCTCGGCTCCCGGGGATATACCTCGAGGAAGACCGTCGCCTGGCCCTCCGCGGTGCCGGCCGTCGTGGTGGTGCTCGCCTCGTGCCTGAGCGCCGCGAGCGCCGCCTCGCGCACTGAGGAGACCGATACCTTCCCGAGATCTCCGTTGAAGCGGCCATCCTCGAAAATCCGCGCCGACGATCCGAGTCCGGCGCCCTCGATGATCGTGGCCACGACTTCACCACCTGGTCCGCGCGCCGCGGCGAGCACTTCCGGGTGCACCTCCGGCTCAATGAAAACGCGGATCGTGCCGCCGCAGGCGAGCCCCACCTCCCAGGCTCGCTCGTCGCTCACGCCAAAGGCGACGAGTTTGGGCGAGTGGCGGCTCATTGCCTCGACAATCTCCACCGCCGTTGCGCCCTCGACGCACCCGCCCGACACCGATCCGGCGATGGCGCCGTCGGCGGTGGCGAGCATCGCTGAGCCGGTGGGGCGGGGTGCCGATCCCCAGACGCTGGTCACTACGGCCCGGCCGACAGGTCGTCCCGCGGTGGTGAGCCGCGCGTAGTCGCTCAACAGATCCCGCATGGTGTCTCCTTACAATGCGCCGAGTCGCCGAGCCAGCTCTTCGAGTGACGCAACGCTCGCCGCGGGAACCAGCTCGTCCACGTGCGGCAGTGCGGCGGTCAGACCCACCGTCGCCGGCTCGAATCCCGGTCGCGCGGCCAGCGGGTCGATCCAGAGCAGCCGGTGGCACGAGCGCCGCAATGTTGCCATCTCGCGGGCCAGGAGCTGTGGGTCGCCCCGCTCCCACCCGTCCGAGACCAGCAGTACAATGGCTCCGCTGCGAATGGTGCGCCGGACCCAGCGCCGGTTGAGCTCGTGGAGGCACTCCCCGATCCGGGTGCCTCCACTCCAGTCTACCACCGTGCCGGCCACGCGGCGCAACGCCGCGTCGGAGCTCCTCACGCGGAGCTGGCGGGTGATGCGCGTGAGCCGGGTGCCGAACACGAATACCTCGAGCGGCGCGCCGCTTCGCTGGAGCGCGTGAGCGAAGCGCAGCATGAACCTGCTGTACCGCTCCATCGAGCCGCTGATATCGCAGACGAGTACGACCGGCCGTGGCCGGTCTCTTCTCCCAAGCCAGCGCCAGCGGAGCGCCTCGCCTCCGGTCGCGAGCGCCCAGCGGAGCATGACACGAGTCGCCGGGCGGTGGCCCCCGCGCGCCACCCTCGGGCGGCGGCTCCGGCGCATCGGGAGCCTCGGACGGAGGGCCTCGATCATGGCCTGCGCATCCCGCGACTCGGCGGGCGTGAGCAGCGCAAAGTCCATGTTCCGCAATATCTCAGCCCTGCTCGTAGCCTGAGGCAGGACGGTTGGCACGACCTCGCCACCGGCGGCCTGCGAGACCGCCT
>JBOHSC010000216.1:0-3713 GCA_050733115.1 Gemmatimonadales bacterium | reverse complement strand
GAAGTAGACCGTCCAGCCTTCCCACCACTTGGTGCCGGCGGGATCGGCAGCGCCGATGTAAGTGGTCTTGGGCATGGCGGCACCGAAGAAGGCGGCGGTGCGGGAATCGAAGAGCGCCGGGACTACGGTGCTTCCGCCCGTCGCGGGATCGGGCTGCCCGGCCGTGGTCTTCGGCGTCCAGTCGAGGCCCGTCGGATTGAGGCTGGTGATGAGTGAGGCCGCCGCAGTGCCGACCTGGTGGTTCGACGTGGTGAACTTTCCGGCCTGGGCGAATCGCCGGCAGGTTTCCACGTCGGCGCCGGCCGGGCAGGTCGCGAGGACGTCGGCGCCATCGGCGTCGTAGTTCGTCGGCGTGGCGGCCGGCCCGTTCTCCGCGAGAATGAGATTCGTGATGTTGAGGGAGTCGCGGAGCCGGAGCGAGTCCGAGAACGCGTCGCGAATGTCCAGTCCCGTGCCGGGGAACCGGGCGATGATGCCGTTGAAAAGCGTGCCACCGGTGCCCCGCCGCAGCACCGCGCCATTGCCATCGGTGGGGAACCCGCCGAGCTGGCCGGTGCCGATGAGGGTGAAGTTGGCCCACACCGGCATCGAGTACGGCGTGCTGGTGCCGGCGCCGACCGGAGTGTTCACCACGATGCAGCCGCTCACGGCCGGGTCGCATCCATCGCCTTCGAAGCCGCGCGGGTCGGAAGAGAATACCCCGGCGCCGCTCTGCGGCGTGAGCCGTTGGGTCTGGAGCGCGATCAGGAACTGATTCCGGCCCCGATAGCCCTCGGTCCAGTCGAAGTGGTCGTCACCCGACTCGTAGGAGATCAGGTACCGGCCGTCCACCGCGCCGCCCCAGTACTCGAAGGAGTCGTCCAGCCCCGACATCGTCTGGATGTACTCGTAGGTCGTGCCCCGTCCCACGGCATAGTTCGAGAGCGAGTTCAGCTCCTGGCCGGCGCCGTTGGAGATGTCGTACCCCGCAAACTCGATGCGCACGTACCGGAGTGTACCGCTGTTGTCATTGTTGTCTGTGCCGCCCGAGTAGTCTTCCGCCGCGCCCGCCGCGCCGCCCTCGGTCAGAATCGGTCCACCGGTGCGGTTGATGATGCCGTTGCCGATGACGATGATGCCGCCCCAGTCGCCGGGCTTCCGGTTGCCGGGCGCGCGGGCCGACGTGAAGACGATGGGTTTATCGGCGGTGCCCTGTGCATCGATCTTGGCCCCGCGCAGGATCCAGAGTGAGCTGCCGGCCGTCGTCGTGTCACCTTCGATACGTGTTCCCGGCTGGACGGTCAGCGTGGCGCCGCTCTGCACCTTCACGTAGCCGCTCAGCGTATACACCGTGTCCACGAAGAGCGTGCGCGAGGCGGTGATCGGCCCCGTCACCACCGCCGCCTTTTTGCCCGTCGTGAAGTTCACCACGGTGCTGAACGCGCTGGTGTCGCTCGCCGACACCGAGGCCACCCGGTAGCTGTACGCCACTCCTTCGCTGACGTCGTCGTCGTAACTCGTCCCCGTCACGATGCCGCCGCCCACCTGGGCAAAGGAGCCGGGGCTGGACGCGTCGGCACGCTCGACCAGGTAGCCGGTGGCGCCCGATGCGGCCGTCCACGACACCCGTATCGAGGTCAGCGAGAGTTGCGAGGAGGTAACGCCCGCCGGAGCGGTCAGACCCGACGGCCCTGATCCATTGTCGCTGCTGCACGCGCCAATGCCGAGTGTGCCGGCGGCGGTGATGAGATAAAGGACTTTCCGGATGGAAAGAGTCATCGGTCCCTCGGAGGTGGGGTTCAGTTGCATGGATTGCGCGGCTCGCAATCCGCTACGAAAAAGCCGGTGGCACGTCAGCGGCGCGCGACGTTCGAGTCACATTCGTGTCAAAAGCGGCCCTTTCGCTCAGGGCCGCCACGTCACGCCGAGCGCGAAGACCCGTCCGAGGTGGTACTCCTCGCGAAGGACGCTGCCTTGGGTGAGGCGATAGGGTGAGTCGAGGAGATTCTTGGCGTCGAGCCTGAGCGACACGTCGGCAACCACCGGGAGCTGGAGCGATGCGTCGAAGAGGTGCCGGGCCTGCTCGTAGGCATCGGGAAGGCCACCGGCACCCGCTTCGGCAATGCGCTTGCCGGCCACGTTGTAGAGCAGCGTGGCGTTCCACCCCGAGGTGGTGGCCCACCCGAGACCGGCATTCACCACGTACTCCGACTGTCCCACCATCGGGCGGCTCGAGTTCGTCAGCGCGGAGATGCCGGTGTTGCCCGGCGTGATGTCGCTCTTCATGAGGGTGGTGTTGGCGAAGAGCGTGAACGGCGTGAGCGCCGGCGCGATCATGCCGAGGCTCTTGCGCAGCTCCACTTCGACCCCGTAGTTGCTCGCCTTGTCGGCGTTCACGTAGCTGAGTGCCGCCGCACCCGCGCTCAGGATGATCACTTTCTCGATCGGGTCGGTGAATCGCTTCGCGAACACCCCGAGGCTCACCACCTCGCCGGGATTGGGAAACCACTCCCACCGGGCATCGAAGTTCCTGATCAGCGCGCGGCGGAGGTCGGGATTGCCGAAGGTGGTGAGCAGGCCCACCTGCTCGAAGTAGGGCACCGGCGAGAGCTCACGGTATTCGGGGCGGCTCAGAGTCTGACTGGCCGAGAAGCGGAGGTTCTGGTCTTCGGTGAGCCGCACGTTCAGGGCGAGCGACGGCAGCACGTCGGTGGCGCGCGGACTCGCGGTAACGACGGTGCCCTGCACCGTGCGCGTATCCACGTCGAGGCGCCAGTTCTCCACCCGCGCCCCGCCGATCACCTGGAGGCGGCGGGTCAGCGGCCATTCGGCCTGGAGATATCCCGCGGCGATCCGGTCGGCGGCGGTGTAGCGGCCCGCGTTGGCGTTGGCATTGAGGATGAAGCTGCTCGAGGCGGCATTGGACCCGCTGAAAATTTCTTCGGGCGATACCTGCCGCTGATCATCGGTGAGAGTCCGGTTCACGATGTCGTACGCCCTGGAGTCGGCGTCGCGATCGACCGTCCGGTAGGCGCCGCCCACCTTGATGGTGAACGGCTGCGAGAGCGAGCCGAGCAGGAGTCGGTAGTTCCCCGCGAGGTCCCAGCTGTGCTCGCCCAGCGTGCTGAAGTTCCGGGTGGCAAACCGCGCCTGGCCGAACCACTCCACCGGGACCAGCGCTCCGGTGGAGGGGTCGGGCACGGCGAGATAGCCGATGTCAGAGCGGTCGGGCTCGTTCCGCGTCACCCCCGCCGAGGTGACCGACCATGACGCCATGCTCCGCTCACTGAGCAGGTGCTCCGCCGAGAGCTGGTTCGAGCGCACGCTGCGCTCGATGAAGGAGAGGCGGGTGAAATCGAAGTTGGTGGAGAACTCCTCGTTGAAGCCGAAGAGCTCCGAGGCCTCGTTGTCCGCACCGCGGGTATAGGTGTTGTTGAGCGACAGCCGGGTCGACGAGCCCACCCGGCTGCTCAGATTAAGCAGACCGCCCCAGAGAACGCTGTTCTGCGCACTGGAGCCGGTATACGTATTGAAGGGCGCCGCCTCGCCGGGCGTGGTGGTGATCGTCGCGAGACCCTTGGTTTCTCTGCTGTGGACCTCCTGCCCGTTCGAATAGCTGAGCGAGGCGATATACCCGATCGGCTGACCGAAGACCGGATCCTCGCCACCGATCGACACCCCGAGCGAGCCGGTTCCGCCGCCGTTCCCGTTACGGGCGCTCCATACGTTCCTGA
>JBOHSC010000215.1:0-1754 GCA_050733115.1 Gemmatimonadales bacterium | reverse complement strand
ATCTTCAGCGTGGTCAACGGCGTGCTCATCCGGCCGCTGCCCTATCCGGACGCCGACCGGCTGGCGGTGATTCGCGAGACCTACTCCGGGGACCAGGTCGGATCGGTGAGCGGCCCCAACTTCATCGACTGGCGGGACAGGGCGCACAGCTTCGAGTCGATGGCGGCGTCGAGGGGTATGGCGGTGTCGCTGGTGGGCGCCGGCGAGCCGCAGGAGCTGTCGGCGGCGCTGGTTTCCTCCGACTTCTTCAAGACCCTCGGTATCACTCCGATCCTCGGACGTGGTTTCAGCTCCGGGGAAGATCAGGGGCAGGGCACCGTGGCGGTGATCTCCGAGACGCTCTGGCGGAATCAGTTCGGTGCCGACTCGGGACTTCTGGGGCGCACGCTCGATCTGAGCGGCAAGCCGTACACGGTGATCGGGGTGGCACCGGCATCGCTCGGCTATCCGGGCCGAACCCAGGTGTGGCTGCCGCTCGGCTTCGGGCTCGCCCGCGCCAACGACAGAGACTCGCACTCCTATGACGTGGTGGGGCGGCTCACTCCTTCGGCGACGATTCAGGGGGGCCAGGAGGAATTGAGCACCGTCGCTCGGGCGCTGGCCGCCGAGTATCCCGACAAAAATACCGGCCGCGACGTAAGGGTCGTCGCGTTCACTGCCGACACCGTGGGCTCGATCAGGCCGGCGCTCCTGCTCCTCTGCGGAGCGGTGGGATTCGTTCTCCTCATCGCGTGCGCCAACGTGGCCAATCTCTTCCTTGCCCGCGCCGCTACCCGGCAGCGGGAAGTCGCAGTGCGTGCGGCCCTCGGCGCGAGTCGGTGGCGGCTCGTCCGCCAGGTGATGGCCGAGGCGATCGTGCTCGCCGTGGCGGGAGGGATACTCGGGTTGCTGGTGGCCAGCTGGTCGGTGGACGCGCTGATCGCCCTGAAGCCCGCCGGGATTCCGCGCCTCGACGAGATCTCCATCGACTCGAGGGTGCTCGCCTTCACGCTGCTGGTGTCCATCGTCGTGGGTCTCGCCTTCGGACTGGCGCCCGCGCTCGTGGCCGCCGCCAACGATCCTGCCGAGTCGTTCAGGGGTGAGGGGAAGGGAAGCAGCGGCAGCCGCCGCCGGAGCCGTTTCCGCGCCGGGCTCGTGGTCACCCAGATCTCGCTGGCGCTGGTGCTGCTCGTGGGCTCGGCGCTGCTCATCGTGAGCGTCCGCCGCCTCGCCGGAGTGGACCCGGGGTTCAAGCCCGAGGGCGCCGTTTCGTTCCAGTTCACCATCCCGAGCGCCAAGTACGAGGACGCGAAGTCGCAGCGCGGCTTCGTCGCCCGCGTCCTCGAGCGTCTCGAAGGGATCCCCGGTGTCGAGCACGCGGGCGCCGTCTTTTTCATGCCACTCGGCCAGGGAAACTCGAACGGCGATGTGTCGGTCGAGGGAGATCCGCCGGCGGAGCCGGGGCATGAGCGCTACGCCGGGTTCCGGATCGTCAGCGGCCGCTACCTCGAGACGATGGGCATCTCGGTCCGGCAGGGACGCGTGCTCGCCAAGGAGGACATCGAAGGCGGACGCCAGGTTGCCGTCGTCAACCAGGCGTTCGTCCGATCGTTCTTCGGCAACCGCGACCCCATCGGACGCCGCGTCACTTTCGGCAGCGCGTCGGACGAGCCGAAGTGGATGGAGGTGGTGGGCGTGGTCGGCGATGTGCACCACAACGGTCTCACCATGGCCGCCGACCCGGAGATTTACGTCCCCGCGGAGCAGCTCTCGCC
>JBOHSC010000214.1:0-10781 GCA_050733115.1 Gemmatimonadales bacterium | reverse complement strand
TTTGGTCAAGGAGCCGGCCGATCACCGAGAGCGACGTGCGGAAGGCGCCGGAGAGCGCCGCGAGCGGACCGGTCGCCAGCCGCGCGATCAGGGATCGGGACCTCGGACGCGGTGGTGAAGATTCTGGATGCGCACAACGTGAGGAGGCGCTGATCAGCGCGACCCCCGGTGGGCCGGCGGCAGGCAGAGTCCCCGATCCGCGGCGACTTGCCAGTAGGACAATTCTGTCCCACCGCCGACTCGCCGACGTTTCAGGGCACCTGCGGCCACCCCGAGCCACCTCGCCAAGGGCATGCATCGTGCACTGCCGCGCCCGGTGCAGACCCCTCCCCCGGGGTCAACCGCATCGAGTCGCCCATGCCGCTTCGGTCCCAGGATGGACCCGTCGACCGCTCTCCCCTTCCAGAACCCGTCCGGCATCGCTGGCTGGTCCCGGGCACGTTTGGGATTGCCGCCCTGCTCGCCATCGCGGCGGGCGTTCTCGCGACCGGTCGGCTCAACGAGGCGCGCCGCTCCGAGGAGGGGGTTCGGCACACCGCGCAGGTGCTGGACGCGATCCACGAGATGCGGGTGGAGATCGCGGCCGTGGCCGCCGCCAGACACTCCATCCTGCGCGTCGTGCCCGAGGCGGTGGACAGTCAGCACCACGCCAGGACGACGGCCGCTCTCGGTCGCGGCCGGAGCCTCACCCGTGACAACCCCCGTCAACAGCAGATTCTCGACACCCTCGATGACCTGCTTCAGCAGGAGCTGTCGGAGTTGTCGTCCACGGTGGCGCTGGTGCATCGAGGCCGGCTCGATTCCGCTCGCGCCCTCGCGCGCGATGAGGAGACGGAGCATCGGACCGACCGCATGAACCAGCAACTCCTCCATATGACGGCAAATGAGCACGAGGTGATGCGGGTCCACGTCGAGAGCCAGAGCCACCACGCGGGTCTCGGACGGCTCTACGTTGCAACCACGCTGGCAGCGAGCATTCTGCTGGCCGCGGGCGGGGCGCTCCTCATCCGGCATGGGGAGCGCCGGGCTCGGCGCTACACTGCTGCCGTGGAATCCGCGGCGCAGGAGGCTCGCCGGAGTGAAGGGCGGTTCCGGGCGGCACTCGACGCCATGCTCGATCCGTTCTTCATCGCTCGCCCGGTCGGGGCCAACCACGAATCGAGCGAGATCGAGATTCTGGAAGCGAACGAGGCAGGGGCGGACCTGGCCGGAATGCCCCGGGACCGGTTGCTCGGCGCCCGGCTGGGAGCGGTGCTTCCCGGCGATCGGGGGGCGGCGGTGACCAGAATTTGCCGGGAGGTGATCACGACGGTCAGGCGCCACACGGCCAACTACCGGCTCGGTGTGCCCGGCGGCGGCGACCGCTGGCTCAGACTTCAAGTCGTACCGGCGGCAGAGGGCGTCGCCATCGCCTGCCAAGACATAACCACCCGCAAACGCACCGAAGCCGCCCTTGCCGCGCTCGCAGTGGGTGATGAGCTCACCGGCCTGCTCAATCGCCGCGGCTTCCGCGACCTCGCCGAGCAGAGCATCCGGCTGGCGCGGAGGGCCAACCGTGCCGACGCGGTGCTTTCGCTCGACCTCAATGGCTTCAAGCAGGTCAACGACACCTTCGGGCACGCGGAAGGTGACGCGGCGCTGCGGGAGGTCAGCCAAGTGCTCCGGATGACCCTCCGGGAGGTGGACGTGATCGCACGGCTCGGGGGCGATGAGTTCGTGGTCTACGCCCCCGGCACGGAAGGAATTGACGATGCCCGCCTGCTGGCCGCGCGCCTGGCGAACGCTTTCGCGGACGCGAACGCGGTGGCGCACTCCTCCGGACGCGCGTATGCGCTGGATGCCGGAATAGGCGTCGCGGTGCTCGAGGCGGGTGATACCCTCGACACGCTGCTGGCCCGGGCCGACGCCGACCTCTATGCTCAGAAGGGAAGTCGAGGCGTGGAGCGACCCACGCGTCTTTAGTCGAGCCGTGCATAGATTGCAGTCCGGTGATCACGGCTCCCGTAACGACCTCTCACCTGCCGTTCCAGATCCGGAGGATTCGCGCCATGCGAGGGTTTCTGGGTGTCCTGGCCCTGGGGGCGACACTCTCCCTGCTGAACTGCTCCTCGGAATCCAACACCGTCGTGGACACCATCACGGCCGGGGCCACCGTCACCTGGACCTGGACCGGCGCCACCTGACACAGCGTTCGCTCGCAGGGCATACCCAGCTTCCCCAGCAGCGCCGTCATGACCGGCGCGGGCCAGATTTACTCGGTCACCTTCGACACGCCCGGCACCTATGAGTACGATTGCTCGATCCACGCGTCGCAGATGACCGGTAGGGTGGTGGTGCAGTAGGCGGTCACCCGGCTTGCAATTCCATCCACCTCGGGCGGATACTACCCCATGACTCACCTCACCGCTCCGGTCTCCTCGATCGACCACATCCTGGGCCCGCCGAACGCGCCGGTCACTCTGGTGGAGTATGGGGACTTCGAGTGTCCCAACTGCGCCGCGGCGTACCCGGTGATCCGCGGCATGGTCGATTCGCTCGGTGACCGCCTCCGATTCGCGTTTCGGCATTTCCCGATCGTCCTCAGTCATGATCACGCACAGAAGGCGGCGGAAGCCGCGGAAGCGGCGGGAGCGCAGGGAAAATTCTGGGAGATGCACGACGTCCTGTTCCAGCACCAGGACGACCTCGACCGGGAATCACTGGGCGCTTACGCGCGGATGTTGAATCTCGATGTCGAACGGTTCAGCAACGAGCTGTTCGGCGATGTCCACGCCGACCGGGTGTATCGGGACGTAGACAGCGGGCAGTCGAGCGGCGTCTCCTGGACCCCGACCTTCTTCCTGAACGGCGAGCGATACCCTATAGCTCGCGACCTCGACGGGCTGGTGCGGGCGGTGACACAGCGGGTGCAGCAAGGGGCGGGGACGCGGTAGCGCTCACGCTGGCGCGGACGCGTATTCGATCAGCCTGCACAACAGATTCACCAGCCGCACCTCCTCCACCGATTTGCACCGCGCCCGGGCCAGCTCCGGCGATCCGACCACGATCGCCAGCGCCTCGGCGCGGGAGATGGCGACGTTGAGCCGGTTGGGGCTCAGCAGGAAGTCCGCCCCCCTCGGCGACTCCTCCAATGACGATGCGCACATCGAGACGATCACCACCGCCGCCTCCTGGCCCTGAAAGAGGTCCACCGAGCCCACGCGCGCGTCGGGCCCCAGCTTCTTCCGGAGCGCGCGGACCTGCATGTTGAACGGCGCGACGAAGAGGATGTCGCGGAGCTCCAGCTTTCGGGGGCCGCCGTTCTTGTCCACTACCTCCCGCTTCCGCAGCTGGTCCGCGATGTCGGCGATCACCTCCACCTCCTCCTCGCTCCACTGGTCGCACCCGTCGTGCTCGACCGGCACCCAGGCGATGCCGGTCTCCGCCGGCACGAGCGGCGATCCGTTCCCGCCGAAGACGCGGTGGCGCGCCGTGCCCGCCTCGCTGGTGAGGCGGCCGTCGTAGATCGCGTCGGAAACGAAACGGCAGACGGCGGCGTGCATCCGCCATGAGGTGCCGAGGAAGACGCCGCGATCGGGCGGGACGGTGGCGACGCCCTGGAGGAAGTACTCCAGGCAGGACAGCCCCGATTCGCCGGGATGGGTGCCCTTGAGCGGCTGGGCGAGCTGCATCTGGTCGCCCACCAGGATCAGGTTCTTCGTTGAGGTTCCGACGGCGACAGCGTTGGCGAGGGAGAACTGTCCCGCTTCGTCGATGAAGAGGTAGTCGAGCGCGCCCTGCATGTCCGGCCGGCTGAACGCCCATGCGGTGCCGCCCACGAGCATGCCGGACTGCACGACGCCCGCGATCTCCTTGGAGTCGATCAGGGTGACGGCGCCGGTGCTCACCAGGGCTTCGTCTCCCTCTTCATCCTTCTTGCCCACCTTGAAGATCCCCCCGGCCGACTGACCGCGTCTGGCCCGCTCCTCGACCACGGCGCCCAGCAGGTTGAGGATCACCTTGTGGCTGTTGGCGGTCACCCCGACGCGCTTCTTCCTCCGCATCAGCTCGGCGATGATCGCGGCCGCGGTGAACGTCTTCCCGGTGCCGGGCGGGCCCTGGATGCAGAGCGTCGTCCCGTCGAGCAGGCGGGCCAGACCGATCACTTCGGTCATGAAGTCGCGCTTGCCCTCGATGAGCGCGCCGCCCTTGTGCTCCAGCACTCTGGGCGGTCGCCGCCGGAGCAGGTCGTCCACTGCCTGCGACAGGACCTCCCCCTCTTCCCACGCGGTGGCGTAGCGCCCGATCGCCTCCTTGATCGGCCCCGCTGAGACGAACTCGTCGGGAATGAGACAGAGCAAATCGGGCAGCGGCTGGGTGGACTTGAGCACGACGATCCCGTTCTCCTGGTCCATCGAGAGGATGGAGCACGAGAGGTCGTGGTTCCCCGCCACGAAGCACTTCGACCCCTCGTGCATCTTCGTTTCCTGCTCGGGATCGAAGCGGTACTCGTAGGCCGATGACCGCTTCTCGGGCCGCACCGGCGTGGCGGTCCGGGTCAGCTCGGCGAGGCATTCGGCGTCATCGCGCAGGGTTTCCCACGGCGAGCCGTGCCGGTCGAACATCCGCCACCACATCGGCTTCTCCTCGCGGCGGTGGTACTCGATGAGCCAGCCGATCAGCCTGTCGAGCCGTCCGGCCTCGCGGTCAATCTCCTCCACGGCCCTGCCCCGCTCGACCAGCGCGATGGCGAGCAGGTCCTCAGGTCTCGGGCCTTCGTCCTTCTCGTCACGCTTCTCGTTGGGGTCGGGAATGAACCCGGTGCCGCTCTCGCGCTGCCGGTCGAGCAGCCAGTCGCGGAGCCCGCGGGTGGAGATGCAGTCCACCTCGTTGTAGGCGCGAATGCCGCTGAGGATGGGCGACTCGCGCCAGTCCCGCGGCTCGCCGCTGTCGAGCCAGCGCTGGTACTCCACCACCGACGCGCCGGCCGACACCACATGGTCGGTCCTGGGCGGCAGGTAGAGCCGCTCGATGTCCTTGAGCGAGTAGCTCGGCGTCCCGATCAGCATCCCCTGCCGGACCACGGTGTACAGGTCCACGAACACGTCGCCGCGGAGGAGATCGTCCACCTCCGCCTCGCGGGTGCCGTACCGTCCCATCAGCCGCTTCACCGCGGTGGTCTCGTATGAGTTGTAGTGGTAGACGTGGAGGTCCGGGTGGCGTTTGCGTCGCTCCGCCACCCAGTCGATGAATCCCTCGAGGGCGTGCTGTTCCTCGATGGCGTCATGGGCCCACCAGTCGTGGAACGGGGAACGCTCGCCGTCGGGCGTGGCCGCGCCGAAGAGGTATTCCAGCCCGTCCTTGGCGAACGGGAACCCTTCCATGTCGAAGAACACGTCGCCGTCGCTGGGCGGCGGCAGCAGCGCCAGTCCCCGGCGCGGCTCGTTCACTGAGGGCGCCCGGAATTCCCACGCCGGTGAGGCGGCGCCGCTCGACCGGAGCTGGAGTTGGGCCTGGAGCCGGAGCCGCTCGAAGACCGGCGGCTTCATGCCAGGGATTTCCTGGACGCCTGTGGCGGCGAGGGCGTTGAGAGTCGTGATCGCCGCCTCCTCGAGCCGGCGGATCTGTCCGCGGGTGATGTTCGCGACGAGGCTCAGGTGGTCGGACTCGGCGAGCAGTTTTTCCGCGGCGCCGGCCCAGCGGCCCCAGCTCCGGTCGAGCGCAGGGTCCGGGATCGAGTCGACGGCCCACGACTTCTGGAATTCGAGGAAAGAATCCTTCAGCCGCCGGTAGTAGAAGAAGTAGTGCCCGGTCTCGAACCGCCGCTCGTCGTCGTTGCCGAGCACGAACACCAGCTCCGCCGGGCGAACGCCCTGGATCGCTTCCAGCATCTCCGCATAGGCGCAGAGCTGAACCAGGAAGTACGGCTTGGCCGAGCGGGCGAGCTTGGTGTCCCAGGGCGCGTAGTGATAGTCGCCAAAGCGGGACTTGCCAGGAACGCGAAAGAGGAAGTCGGAGTAGCCGTGCCAGTCGCCGAGGGTGAGGTGGGCCTGGTAGACCACCGGCACGCCGGCGCGCATGGCGGCGAGCGTCTCGTTGGCGGCCGAGTCGCTCTGCTGAATTGCGACAAGGTTGGGCTCGCGGGCCTTCACCTTGGCGAGGTAGCGGCTCTCATGCTCGATGCCCTTCCGGGCGACCAGCTTCAGCTCTTCGTCTTCTTCGTCGGGCGTGAGCCACGCGAGCTTGCCGACTCCCGCCCCGCGCGACCTGTCACCTTCCGCTTTCGCCCGGTCGCACCACGCGGCGAAGTCGCCCTCGAGATAGGAGACGAGGTCGCGGGGAGAGAAGCGGAGCGTGCCGTCGGGAGTGTGGATCATGCGCCCAGTGAGGGCCTACGCTCTCAGATGGGACGGAACAGCTGCGTGAGGTCCAGCATCAGCGGCTTCCCAGCGCCGGGCGGATGCCACGTCAGTCGCTCGCGTTCGATGGCGGGAAAATCGTCTTTGGGCGTCCAGACCTCGACCGACCGTTCGTCGCCGTCAACTACCCAATAGAGTGGAACGCCGGCCTCGCGGTAGCGAATGCGCTTGAGAAACCGGTCGACACGGGATGTCGAGGGGCTCAGCACCTCGGCGACGAGTAAAAGTGTCTGGACACGGCTCCACTTCAATGTGCGGATCTCCTCCAGCGACGCGACGAACACGTCGGGCTGGACCAGCACGTCCGGGCCCCAGGAGATGTCCGCGGGAGCGGCGAGGACCATACCGACGGGTTCGGATCGGAGATAGAGGTCGATGGCGACGCTGAGCCGCTGGACCACGACCTGGTGCCACAGTCGGGGCGCGGGCGTCACCAGCAGCTCGCCGTACACGACTTCGTACCGGTTGCCGTCGTCCGGCAGGGCGCGGACCATGTCGGCGGTATAGTACACGGGTGCGGCCATGCCCATACATTCGTCTCGGCGGCAGTGGATAGGCAAGGGGAAGCCACCCGCCACGCTAGCCTCTGGGCGCATTCTTGTGGCCATCATTTCGCCGCGCGAGCGGCTGGATTCGTGCCGATGAGCGGGACCTACGTGCAGTGCTCCAAATGCGGCAAACGGGCGCTGAGCGTCGCCACGCGCTGTCCCCAATGCGGGTACGAATTTCCTACCAGACCACTGGCGCCGGCGCGCCGCGAGCTCGACCTCCGACGCTATCTGGCGGTGTTGGCGGTTGCCGGCGTGGCGGCAGTGCTGATCATGCTCGTCGTGTCCGTCGCCGTGAGGATCCGCACCACCCCGGCGGAACCCGCGACCCCCGTGGCGGCGCCAGGACCGGACACGGCCATAGTTGCCGCGTCACCGCCCGCACCGCCCACGGGCCCGGAGCGCCGGTTCGCGCGCACCTGGACCAAGGTGCGGACGCGACGAACCGTCACCGGTGACGTCGTGGCCGTGCTGCTGCCAGGGGATACAGTCCTGGTCGATTCGCTCGTCCGAGGGTGGTGGCGCGTGACCCTGGATGGCCGGCCGCTGGGCTACGTCCATCAATCGACGCTGGACCCGGCGCCGGTGCCTACTTCGCCCCCGCCTTGACCGCCTGCTGCTTGGCCTGCGCCACCAGGTCGTCGGCCCTCTTGTTGGCCTCGCTGATGATCGCCGCCGCCTTGGTGTCGCTCTGCTTGCGCAACTGATCGGCGGCGGGCTTGGCGGCCAGCCGGGCCAGCGGGCTCGACGCCTTGGCCTCGAGCGAGTCGGCCTGCTGGTTCCCCTCCCGCTTCACCGTCGCCGCCAGCGACTCGGCCTGCTGGCGTATCGCCGCCGCCTTCTGCTCCGCCTCCGCCATCAGTCGCGCCGCCGCGGTGTCTACCTTCTGGGTGACCGCCTGCTTCACCGCCTGCTCCGCACCCGCCTTCACTGACGACGCGAGCGTGCTCACGTCGGCCTTGATCGAGGGACTGGTCACCGTGCCGCCCACCTGGAGACCGAGTCCGATCTCGGGCGCCGCGTTGAGGTCGATCCCGGCCTTCCCCGCCTGCGAGACCAGCCCGGCGAGGGCGCTGTTGGCGGCACCGCCCATCATGGAGCGCGGCACCTTGAGGGCGAGGTTGTAGGCCAGGGACTGATCGAGACCGTTGGACCCGCTCACGTTCATCGTGGTCTGCCCCAGCTTCACGTCGAACGGCTGCACGAAGAGCCGGCCCTCCTTGATCTGGAACGCCGCCTTGAGCGCCTGGAGTGTCGGGTTGTCGAGGAACTGGAGCTTGGTCACGTCCACGGCCTTCTCCAGCACCGGGAAATCCTTGAGCACCATCTGGGTCGTCTGGAGGTTGCCCTTGCCGCTGAGGCCGGGGAAGAGCGGCAGCATGTTCTTCCCCAGCCCGCCGCTCAGGTGGAGATCGGTGGTGACCTTCCCGATTGCGTACCTGGCCACCGGCGCCAGCATCTGAATCGTCGTGAACGCCTCGGCGGCCGAGGGGATGTCGATCTGGGTCATCTTGAGGCCGACGTCGAAGGTCGGCTTGGTGGGGGTGGTGGTCTCGTAGAAGCCGGTCACCTCGATCTCGCCGCCCAGCGTGTTCATCCGGAAGTCTTCCAGGGTGACGCGCTGGTCCTTCACCCGGAGACGGCCCCGCGCATTGGTCATCTTGAGCTTGTCGTAGGTCAGCTCGGCCACAGTCGCGTCGAGCCCGAAGTCGATCTTGGGCGGCACCGGGATAATCTGAAGCTCGCTGTCGCTGGACTTCCACTCGTCGAGATTGAAGTGGTCGCTCCGCACGGTGGCGGTGCCGGTGAGGGTGTCGTCGCGCATCATGAAGCCGAGCAGGTTGTCGATGGTTCCGGTCGCCTGCATGTCGCTGCTGCCGATGGTGCCGGCAAACGAGCGCAGTTCGGCTTTCTCTGGCGCGAGCCGGAGCGACGCCTGCTGGATGGTGAGCGGTTTCGGGATGGTTTTTCCCTTGACCGTGAGGTTGGCTACGTCCACCGTGCCGCTCGCCACGACCTTGTCGTACCGCCCCTTGTCGATGAACGACATCCGGGTGCGCACCGCGGCGTCGGCCGCGATGGTGCCGGCGAGCTGGTCGATCCCCTCCAGCTTCACCGTGCGGCGCACGTCGGCCAGGTCCACCTTGCCGGTCACCCGCGCGTCCACGTCGGGATCGGACAGCGGCGTCTTGAGCACCAGCGTGGCGTCGATCGGATTCCGGCCGAGGACCAGGTGGAACTTCCGGAGGTCGACGACGGTGTTGTCGGCGGTGCCGCCGGGGTTGGTGATGGAGAGGTCCATCACGATGTCGCGCGCCGGGAGCGGGAGATCGGGATACTGGAAGGCGGCGCTGTCCACCTTGACGTTCAGCGCGAGCGAGGGGAATACGCTGTCGCCGTACTCACCCTTGACCTTCCCGTTGACCGCGATGGTGCCCGCCGTCTTCACCTTGTCGAAGTCGTGGGCGTAGACGGCGGGCACGAGCGAGAGGATGCTGAGGAACTTGGTGCTGGGCGCGTTGAACGCGAGATCGAGTCCCACGTTCTTGCCCGCGGTGTTCGCCGAGCCGGAGACGCCGAGCTTGAGGTCGTTGAGGCGGAGCTCGGTGTCTTTCAGGGTGTAGGACTTCTTTCCCAGGTCGGCCTGAACGTCGGCGGTGAGGCCGAGCTTCACCCGGTTGAGATAGGGAATGCCGGCGAAGGTGACGCTCACCGTGTCGGCGTCGGCCTTGGTCCGGATGCTTACGAGATTCTGGCTGAAGTCGCCCGAGAGCGACTGGCTGTAGCCGCTCACGCCGGCCTCGAGCTTGGCCTTGGCGTCATCGTAGGAAACGCTGGCGTCACTGATCTCGAAGCGCCGTAGGCTGACCGCCATCGGCTTCGAGGCGGCCTCCGGCTGTGCCGTCTCCGGCGTCTTCTTCACGATGTCCCAGTTGGCGGTGCCGTCCTCCAGCGCGATCAGCCGGAGGCGCGGCTGGTCCAGCTCGACAGCGCGGACGACGATGGGCTTCCCACCCATGACGTTTCCGAGCACGCTGGCCAGGTCGAGCACTACCCGGAGGTGGCGCACCGCGGCGAGGGTGTCGCCCTGGAACTTGCCGACCCCGACGGCGGTGAGGTCGTCGAGCGAGACGGTGAGATTGGGGAAGTTACGGAAGAAGCTCAGCCCCAGGTCGTGCCAGTCGACGCGGGCATTGAGGCTCTCGTTGGCCGCCGTCTTCACCCGCTCCTCGATCTTGCCTCGGAAGAGGTACGGGGCCACGAGAAGCAGGACCAGCAGCAGAACGAGCACGGACCCGGCAATGGCCAGGATTCGGTTGGATCGTTTCATGACCCCAAAATAGCCTCGGTGGGTCTCGACTCCACCCCTCGGCGGCTGCATCTTTGGACGCCCATGGCTGACCTGATCGCCGCCCTCGCCCTCCATTACCGTCTCGAGCGGGAGATCGGCGCCGGCGGCATGGCGACCGTCTACCTGGCCGAGGACCTGCGGCACGATCGCCGGGTGGCCGTCAAGGTGCTCCGGCCCGAGCTGGCGGCAGTCATCGGCGCCGAGCGGTTCCTGGCCGAGATCAAGCTCACCGCCAATCTCCAGCACCCGCACATCCTCCCCCTGTTCGACTCGGGCGAAGCCGACTCCTTCCTCTATTACGTCATGCCCTTCGTCGAGGGCGAGTCGCTCCGCGACCGGCTTCGCCGGGAGAAGCAGCTCCCGGTGGACGACGCCGTGCGGATCAGCTGCGAGGTGGCCTCGGCGCTGGACTACGCCCACCGCCACGGGGTGATCCACCGTGACATCAAGCCGGAGAACATCCTGCTCCACGACGGGCGCGCC
>JBOHSC010000213.1:0-3256 GCA_050733115.1 Gemmatimonadales bacterium | reverse complement strand
GTGCAGGCCGATCTGGCGTCGCAGGCATCGATCCGGAGGGCGGCCGCCGACATCGTAGCCCGCCACGAAAAGCTTCATGTGCTGGTGAACAACGCCGGCGTGATCCTCCGTGCCCGGCAGGTCACGGCCGATGGCTTCGAGATGCAGTTCGCGGTCAATCATCTCGCGTACTTCCTGTTCACCAACCTGCTCCTCGAGGCGCTCAAGCGTGGCGCCCCGTCGCGGATAGTGAACGTGTCCTCGGGGGCGCATCAGGGAGGTCGCATGGATTTCGATGCGCTGCAGAGCGAAAAGCGTTACGAGCCCATCCGCGTCTACAGCATGACCAAGCTCGCCAATCTCTACTTTACTTACGAGCTCGCGCGGCGGCTGGAGGGCACCGGCGTCACCGTGAATGCCGTACACCCGGGGGTCATCGCCACCCGCCTTCTCGCGAGTTATCTCGACCTTCCGGTGGTCGGCGGCACGATTGCGCGGGCCTTCGGAGCGAAGCCGGAGAAGGGGGCGGAGTCGAGCATCTACCTGGCCGCCTCGCCGGCGGTGGCGGGGATAACGGCTGGGTATTTCGTCGGAGGGCAGGAGAGCCGGTCGTCCCCCGCCTCCTACGACGAAGCGGCCGGGCGAAGACTCTGGAGGGTGAGCGCGGAAATGACGGGTCTCGTGTGAGGTCCCGCTTGGCAAAAGCCGAACCGCCGAAGTAATCTCCTAGCATGCCCATCTATGCCTATCGCTGTGCCGCCTGCGATACCGAGTTCGAGCGCCTCGTCCGCGGGAACGCCACTGTCGCCTGCCCGGAGTGCAGCGGCCGCAAGCTGGAGCGGCTCATGACGCTCCCCGCTCGTCCCGCCTCCGCGGGAAAGCCCGCCGACTTCAGCCGTCTCGGCCCGCCGGCGAGTGGCGGCTGCTGCGGCGGTGGATGTCACACGCACCAGCACTAGCCTCGGACTTCCCCGCCCGCCCACCGGTCTTTCCATGGGATACCTGTGGTCTCACCTGCCTGAATCTGTTCGCGCCCCTGCTCGGCGAATGCGCGACCTTGCGCGCGGAACCCTGTATCGCGGGGCCGAACGCGAATGTCCGGTATGCTCCACGAGCTCACGGAAGTTCCTGGTCTATGGCTACATACCCCGTCAGGACGCGATGTGCCCCAGGTGCGGGGCGCTGGAACGACATCGCCTGGTGTGGCTCTACTTTGCCAGAATGACCGATCTATTCGACGGCCACAAGAAAAAAGTCCTGCACGTGGCGCCCGAGAGATGCTTCGAGGAACGCCTCAGGAAGGCGCTGGGCGACAATTACCTGACCACAGACTTGTTGAATCCGCACGTCATGGAACGAATGGATATCACCGATATTCACTACCCCGACGAGACGTTCGACGTGATCTATTGCAGCCACGTGCTCGAGCACGTCCCGGACGATCGGAAGGCCATGCGGGAGTTCCGGCGAGTGTTGAAGAAATCGGGGTGGGCCATTCTGCTCGTGCCCATCACTGTCGAGAAGACCGTCGAAGATCCGTCGATTACCGACCCCGCCGAGCGTCTGAGGCTCTTCGGCCAGGACGACCACGTGCGTCGTTACGGGCCGGACTACCTTGTGCGGCTTCGCGAAGCAGGTATGGACGTGAAGGTGAGCATGCCCGCCGACGTCGCCTCACCCGGGGAAGTGCTTCGTATGGGCCTCACTCCGCCGTCGGGAGAGATCTACTATTGCCGTAGAGCCTGATCGTCTCGAGCGGCTGCGCCGGGCACTCGCCCGGCGCCGGCCCCACGTCCCCGATGAAGATCGATCCCTCGTGTGGGCCGCGGTCGCCGTCGTGCTCGTTCCCTCCCCGGATTCACTTCTTCTCATTCGCCGCGCCGATCGTCAGGGCGATCCATGGTCGGGTCACATGGCCCTGCCGGGTGGCCGGAGAGAAGCCGGAGACGCAGACCTCGTCGCCACCGCGATTCGCGAGGTGGAGGAAGAGGTTGGCATCTCCCTCCAGCGGGGACAACTGGCCGGTCGGCTCGACGATGTCATCCCCCGGACGCCGACCCTGCCCCCGGTCGCCGTTCACCCCTGCATTTTTCTGATTCCTTCCCGCCCCCCGGTCACCCTCAACTCCGAGGTATCGGCAGCGCTCTGGGTACCGTTGGACCACTTCCTTGATCCCCAGACATACCGCGCGGTGGAGCTCGAGATCCGGGGGGAGGCCAGGGAATTTCCCGCCTATCACCTGGGCGACTCCTACATCTGGGGTATGACCGAACGGATATTGAGCGCTCTCCTCGAGGAGTTTCGCCACTCGGAATCTTGACTTTAGGGTCGTCTTATTACAGACTTAGGTGAACCTAATTCAAGGTCCCGCCATGAATGCCTCGCTTGCCGCTGACGCTCTTACCCGGTCGGTGGAAGACTACCTCAAGGCCATCTACCGGCTCTCCCCCGGGGGCCGTCCCGCGTCTACCAGCGATATCGCTCACCTCCTCGAGCTGTCACCGCCATCGGTGAGCGGAATGGTCAAGCGGCTCTCCGAGCTTGGACTGCTCGAACATCTCCCTTACCGGGGCGTCCAGCTTACCGCTGAAGGCCGGAGGGCGGCGCTGCGCATGGTGCGGCGCCACCGGCTCATCGAGGCGTACCTGGTCGAGTTCCTCGGCTATTCATGGGACACGGTACACGAGGAGGCCGAGCGGCTCGAGCATGCCGTATCCGATACCCTCGTCGAGCGGATGGCGGCGGCCCTGGGCCATCCCGCGGTCGATCCTCATGGCGATCCGATTCCCACCGCCGATGGGAGCGTCCAGGAGCTGGCTTCGACGCCGCTTGCCGGTCTCGATGTGGGAGACACCGTCGAAATCGTCCGGGTCGCGGAGGGCGATTCCGAGCGCCTTCGCTACCTGGCCACCCTCGGTCTTCGGCCTGGTGTGGTGGTCACCGTGCTCGACCGGCAGCCGTTCGGCGGACCGGTCACCATCGAGTCGCGCGGTGAGGTCCAGGTGGTCGGCCAGTCACTGGCGCAGGTTCTTCTCTGCCGTGAGGGGGCCGCCAGATGAGTGTCGCATCCACCCCTCCGGTGGATCAGTTGGAGGCCTGGCGCTATCCACGCACCATGCCGAGCCTTCCCGAGTCGCATCACAGCGTCCCGGTTCCTCATGGAGTCTCCTTCTGGCGCAAGGCGCTCGCCTTTGCCGGGCCAGGCTACATGGTCGCGGTCGGCTACATGGACCCGGGCAACTGGGCCACCGATCTGGCCGGCGGATCGCGCTTCGGC
>JBOHSC010000212.1:0-17348 GCA_050733115.1 Gemmatimonadales bacterium | reverse complement strand
GCGCACTCCTCGGCCTCGGTGGTGTGGCGCGGCAGTCGCATTTCCCGGGCTACCAGCTCGAGCCCGCGGCGTCGCGCCTGGAGATCGTGGCCGCGCTCGACCCGTCGCTCCACGCGGAGCCCCTCCCCGGCGTTCCCTTGGTGCACCACCGCCGCGACCTCGCCGCCCTCGGCCCGATCGACTTCGTCGACATCTGCACGCCGACATCTTCGCATCTCGATCTCACGCTCTGGGCGCTGGAGCAGGGGTGGCACGTGCTCTGCGAAAAGCCGGTTGCGATCTCCCGGTCGGAGGCCGAGGAGATCGGGCGGGCGGCGCGGCGCGCGGGGCGTGTGGTGATGCCCTGCCACCAGTACCGGTACAATCCGGTCTGGCGGCGGGTGAAGGGGTGGCTCGAGGCCGATGCCATCGGTCGCTGGCATCTCGCCGAGCTGGACGTCTACCGGCTGCACGCCGACCGAGGGTCGAGCGCCGACGTGACGCCCTGGCGTGCCCGCGCCGATCAGAGTCGTGGCGGGGTACTGCTCGATCACGGGACCCATCTGGTATACGAGCTGCTGGACCTGGCCGGCGAGCCGACGTCGGTGCACGCCTGGACAGGCCGTCTGCGTCACTGGGACTACGATGTCGAGGACTCGGCCCATCTGCTGCTGGAATTTCCCGGGCGCCTGGCCAAGATCTTTCTCACCTGGGCGGCGCAGCATCGGGAGAACCGCATCCGCTTCATCGGCGACAGGGGGACGATCGAGTGGCTAGGCGGTCTGCTGACCCTCGAGGTGGGCGGCCGGGTCGAGCGGTTCGACCATTCGGCCCAGCTCGAGAAGAGCGCCTACGCCCGCTGGTACGCCGACCTCTTCGCCGCCTTCACCGATTCGATGGACACCGGTGACACGGCTCCTCTCGACGACATCGCCGCGGTGGCCGCCGTGCTCGACGCAGCCTACTTCTCCGCGCGGCTCCCTTCGGAGACCGGTGTGATCGGGGTCGCATGAACGGGAGGGTGCGGGTCGTCCTGCTCCTGGCGGGGACGGCCCTCTTCGCGCTCCTCGTACACCGTGTGGGCGTCTCCCAGATCATCGCGAACGCCGCGGAGGTGGGGTGGCTCTTCGGCCCCATCGTGCTGCTCTACGGCGTCGCATACGCGTGCACCACGCAGGCCTGGCGCCTCTCCATGCCGCGCCCCGATGTACGCCCACCGTTCTGGCAGACCTACGCCATCACCGTTTCGGGCTTCTCGCTCAACTTCGTGACGCCGCTGGTCAATCTCGGCGGGGAGCCGTTTCGGGCCTCGGCGGTAGCGCCGTGGCTTGGCCGGCGGCAGGCCGTGAGCTCCGTCGTGGTCCACCGGATGCTCCACACGCTCGCGCTGCTCCTCGCCTGGCTCACGGCCCTGCTGCTGGCGCTCGTGCTGCTCCCTCGCAGCAAGCCGATCGTCGGCGCATTGCTCGCCGCCGCCGCGGTGGTAGGGGGGCTCGCGTGGCTCCTCATGCGCTACCAGCGCCACGGAGTGCTCGAGAGCGGACTCGACCTGCTCCACCGGCTTCCAATCCTCGACCGGCTGGCCCGGCGGTGCGAGCCGAGACGTGACGTCCTCGCCGGGATAGACCGGCATATCGCCGAGGCCTATCACGCCTCGCGAGCCCGGTTCTTCACCGCGCTGTTGCTGGAGTACACGAGCCGGTGCCTGTACGTGGTCGAGTACTGGCTGATCTGCTACGGCGTGGGAGTTCCGGTGAGCTTCGCGAAGGCCTTCCTGATCGGCGGGCTCTCCTCGCTCGCGCTCAATGTCCTCTTCTTTGTGCCCTTCGAGCTCGGCTCGAAGGAGGGTGTGCTCTATCTGCTCTTCGGCCTCGTGGGTCTCGATCCGCAGGCCGGGGTCTATACCGCCATCGTGAGCCGCGCGCGAGACCTGATATGGATCGCGGGCGGGCTCGTACTGCTCGCGTTCATCAGAAACCGGGACGCTGTTCGCGCCCCGGTCGAATCCGTGCGAATGGGACCATGACGATATTCACCCACATTCTGGCCACCACCGCGGTCGTTCAGGCCATGCATCTGCGGGACCCCAAGCAGATCGCACTGGCGTTCATCTTCGGGGTGGCGGTGGACGTCGATCACCTGGTAAAGGCGCCGTTCTACCTTCGCGCCGTCGGTCTCCGAGACAAGCGAGGCTACTACTGGCGATCGTCGCTGCAGGAGCCGGTCGCATTCCTCTGGATCGTGCCGCTCTGCCTGCTGCTCGGTACCACCGTGCCGATCGTCTGCTTTGCGATTCACCTCATGATCGACTATTCGGTGAGCTTCGAGAAGCTTCCGTTCTACCCCTACTCCCGCTACGTCACGCGTGGCTGGCTGCTCGGCATTCCGGATCGGCGAAAGGAGCAAGTCGTGGCGTCGTTCCTCGTGGCGGGAAACATCGCGCTCTGGTGGCACCGGTGAAACAGCTCTCCGATCGGATCGTACGCCCCGCCGCCCGCTTCCTTCATGTCCGCCTCGGGCTCTCGCCGACCCAGGTGTCGTGGATCGCGTTCGCGTTCAGCACAGCCGCTGCGGCCGGCATCGGGTTCGGGCATCTGACGCCCGGCCTCGGCCTCATGGCGGTGGGGCAGGTGCTCGATGGGATCGACGGTGGTATCGCGAGGGAATTCGGCCTGGAATCCGAGGAGGGTCACAGGCTCGACACCGTGCTCGACCGGGTGTCGGAGGCGCTTGTCTTTCTGGCATTCGGAGCGGCGGGAATCGTACCGTACCGGCTTCCACTGCTGGCCCTCTCCGCGATCCTGCTCTTGACGACGATCTGCGACCGATCGCGCTTCGATCCCGGCTTCAAGCGCGTTGCGCTGTACCTCGGATACTGGGTGCCCTACCCGATTCTCTTCGAGATCATCTTCGCGGTGAACCTGGGCGGATACGTTCTCGGGCTTCTCCTCATCGATTGCCGGCTGCAGGTGACGATGGACGCCCTCGGCGGCGATCTCGATACGGTAGCCTCACGGACGCTGGCGATCGAAGCCGCTGCCCAGGTGACTCAGCGCCCCGCGCCGGCAACCACCTCGATGGCGGCAACCACCGCCGCCGGCCGCTCCTCCTGAATGAACTGACCGGCGCCCTCCACACTGTCGACGCGGAAGTCACGGAGTCCGCCGCGGAGCTCCACGATCTCCTGATCCTCCACGCCACTGTCATGTCGTACGCTCCCCACGAGCAGCCGGACCGGTCCGGCAATGGCCGCAAGATGATCGCGCAGGAGTTCCGGCTCGCGAGAACGCGCCATGTGGTGCAACGCGTTGATCGTCAGGCGGACATTCCGAGCCGCCCCGGCCGTGTAGCCTCCCACCACCGAGTCGGTGACCCATGTGGTGTCGCCGGAATTTTCCATCATCGCATGACGGACCTTCCGGCGAATGGTGCCGGCGCCCATGAACAGCCTCATGAGGCCGGCCCACTTCATCGCCCTTCGAAGGCCCGGGGTCGCCGCGGCTTCGACGGGCCCTCCTTCGATCGAAACCAATCCGCGCACCAGGTCGGGTCGGCGGTAGGCAAGGCGCATCGCGATCGACCCGCCCACCGCCTCGGCGACGAGTGTGGCGTGCCGGACGCCGAGCGAATCGAGGGCGTGTCCGATGCGCTCGGCCTGCGCCGTGAGCGAGTAGTCGGCGTCCGGGGGGTAGCCGGAAAAGCCGGTGCCGAGCGGCTCGACGACGACCACGCGATGGCCGTTCTGCGCCAGCGGGTGCACGATGGCCCGCCAGGAGTAGGCGCCGCCGAAAAGGCCGGGGATGAGCACGACCGGGGTGCCGCTGCCGACGGACGCCGTCCGCACCACTTCGGCGGGGGCGACGGTGATGTCGCGCACGACGACCGTGTCCCCGAGGGGTGTGGTGGTGCTCATCCAGAGGAGCGCGGCGGTGACCGTCATGTTGTCGCGTCCTCTTCAGTGAAAGTCACGCGCTACCGAATCGGCCCACTCTCGCTCACGGACTACGCGCCCATTCTCCGAAATCGTGCGACGGACCAACACGTGCAGAAACCGCTCGTCGGATGTCACATCCATGTGCGTGCGGAGGAATACGACGCGGCCGGCGATGGAGATCGTGTGGCTCTCCTCGCCGAGGAAGCGCGCCTCCGCCGGACGATCGGGGCTCACCTCGTACGTCTCCGCCTCGTCGTTCTGGATCGTCCTCTGGCCGATCGCGTAGGCGTCGCCGGCGCGGAGCTCTACCCGCGCGGGTGATGAATCGCTCGCGGCGGTCACGCGGTTGTAGGAGGGCGTGTCCGGCTCGATCGGCTTTCCGTCGGGCGGGAGCTCGGTCGGCTGCACCGGTGGAAATTGAGGGATCGGACGGCGCGCGGCGGGAATTACCGGAATCGTGACCGAGGCATCGCCGCCGATGTCGAGCGTAGTGGTCATCGGATACGGTGTGGGCCAGAGCATGGGAAACTGTGCGTTGGACACCGCGAGCCGGATTCGGTGCCCGGGCCGAAAGACCCATGTCGTGAAATGGAGATCCATCGCGAGCGGGTACCGGCGTCCCGGAGTCAGGCGTGAAGGCGCCAGACGCGAGGTGAGCTGCGGCCCGTTGATCGCGGCCCCTGCCACCAGGGAAACCGCGCCGTCGGGCGCCACGTCTTCCAGGCGAACTGACCAGTCGGCCAGAGGTGCGCTGGCCGTCACGGTGAGCGCGACCCGCGGAAAGCCCGCGATTTCCGTGGGTGTGCCGAGCGGAGCGGTATCGTAGACGAGGCTTCCCGCGTCGTCGTGGCGCATGTCGCCGGTCGGGTCGCCCCACCAGTTGCCCGCCGCCGTGCCGAATTCCGGCCGGTACCGGAGCGAATCGACTCCGCTGGCTTCGCGACGATCGGTCAGTCTGCCGCCGCCGGCGAGGAGGAGCGTCCGCCATCTTGTCCGGGCGATCGGCCAGTCCTCGAAGCGCCACTGACCCGGTGTGGTCGTGAGCGTGTCGTTCGGCGGATGACCGCTCCGCACGAAGAGCGCGAGCCGCGGCTCGCGCAGCATGCCGGTGTCTTTTCCCTTGAGCCAGTGGTCCCACCAGCGAACGGCGCGGTCGCGCCACTCGTACACCGGTCCCGGCACCGCCGTGTTCGGGTAGTCGTGCTTCCACGGACCCATGTCCACTTTCACGGGGACATGCAGCGATTCGAGCAGCCGGAGCTGGGTGTCGCGATAGCCGTCGAGCAGGCCGCCTATGAGGTAGACCGGAACCTGCACCGTCTCGGGATGAAAGCGTAACGAACCGCGGCGCCACCACTCTCCGTCGGTCGGGTGCCGGAGGTACGTGAAAATCCAGGGGGTGGCGTCGAATCGGTTGGAGAAATAGGCCGAGTCGAGCGGATATCCGTCGGTGGAAGGGAGCCCGTTCTCGTGGTCGATCTGAAGCGCGTAGGGATCGACGTGGAGCGCGCCGTCGATGTAGTGCACGTCGTCGTGGAAGAGGTCGTCGGAGGCGTGCATCGCCAGGATCGCCCTGAGTGCCGGCGGGCGGCGCATCGCCACCTGAAGCGAATTGAAGCCGCCCCACGACTTTCCCCACATCCCGACGTTGCCGTTCGACCCCGGGATACGCGCGAGCTGAGCGATGGTCTCGACCGCGTCGTCGAGCTCGACCTCCGAGTACTCTCGGGGTGGGAGGTGACCCTTCGATGCGCCGGTGCCGCGGACGTCCACTTTGGCCATGATGTAGCCGCGGCGAGAGATGTAGCTGTAGATCCAGTGGTCGCGGAGGTAGAACGAATCGCCCTTGCGGTACGGCAGCATCTCGAGCAGCACCGGAAAGGTCTCGGTCGAATCCCGCCGTATCGGCGAGAAGTAGGTGACCGAGAGCTCCGTGCCGTCCCGCATCGTGAGCCAGTCGTGCGTCACCTGAAAGTCGTAGAGGGGCGTGGCGGCAAGCGCGGTCACGCAGGCAAGGACGTACGATAACGAAATCATGGGAGAAGTATCGCACCTTGCGGCAATTTGCGGAGCGGGCCCATACTCCCCCCCATGTTTCGCTCCGCCCTTCTTTCCCTCGCGACCCTCGGGCCCCTCGCCGTGCTCTCGCACCAGTCATTGGTCGAGGTCACGCCCCAGACCAGCGGCACCACCAACCGTCTCCAGGCGATCAGCGCGGTGAGCGACCACGTCGCCTGGGCCAGCGGCGTCGGCGGCACGTACGTCCTCACTACCGACGGCGGCCAGACATGGAGGCCGGGGGTGGTGCCCGGCGCCGAGAGGCTGGAGTTCCGCGACGTCGAAGCCGTCAGCGACAGGGAGGCCTATCTACTGGCGGCGGGAACGGGTGAGGACTCGCGGATCTACCGGACCGATGACGGCGGGAAGCACTGGAACATGCAGTTCATGAACGAGGACCTCAAGGCCTTTTACGATTGCTTCGCGTTCTGGGACCACCAACGTGGCATCACCATGAGCGATGGGGTCGACGGCGCCTTTCCCGTGATCCGCACCACCGATGGCGAGCACTGGAAGCGCATCGGCGGGGCGCTGCCTGTGGCGCACTCGGGCGAGGGGGCCTTCGCCGCCAGCGGTACCTGTGTGGCGACGCAAGGGCGGGGGAACGCCTGGATCGCCGCCGGCGGCGGGGGCACCGCGCGGATTCTGGCCACCGCGGACGGCGGAGACTCATGGACGGCTTACGACACTCCGATCGTACGCGGGCCGTCAGGCGCCGGCGGCGTCTCCGTCGCCTTTCGCGACCGTCTGCACGGCATCCTCGGCGGCGGCGATCTGGCCATCACCGAGGCGTTCACCGACAACGTCGCCCGCAGCGGCGACGGTGGGAAGACGTGGCGGCTCGCCTCCCACCCGACGTTCACCGGCGCCATCTACGGACTGGCGTATGTGCCGCGGATGGAAAAGACCGTCGTGGCCACCGGGCCCAGGGGCGCTTCGTGGACATCCGATGAGGGGAGCCACTGGTTCGCGCTCGACACCGTCACGGACTACTGGGCGGTAGGGTTCTCGAGCCCCGATGCCGGATGGCTCGTTGGTACCGGCGGGCGGATCGCGAAGGTGAGGTTCAGGAACGGCGGCTGAGGTCAGCGCATGTCCGCCAGGGCTGCGCGCGCGGCCAGATGCCCGCCCATGCCATGGACCCCTCCGCCGGGCGGCGTCGACGCCGAGCAGATATAGACCCCTTTCACCGGCGTGCGGTACGGCGTGGGCCGAAAGACCGGACGGGCGAAAACCTGGCGCAGGTCCATCATGCCGCCGTTGATGTCGCCGCCCACGAGATTCGCGTTGCGCCGCTCGAAGTCGGCGGGCGCCAGAGCGCTGCGGGCGAGGACGCGATCGCGGAATCCCGGGGCGAAGCGCTCGACCTGCCGCTCGATGTGACCGGCGACATCCAGGGTGCAGCCGTTCGGGACGTGGCAATAGGCCCAGGCCGTGTGTTTTCCCGCCGGCGCGCGCGAGCCGTCGAAGAGCGTCGGCTGAACGAAGAGGACGAACGGCCGCTCATGCACCTGTCCGCGCGTGGGTGCCGCCTCCGACGCCGCGACTTCCTCCAGCGTGCCGCCGAGGTGAACCGTTGCCGCGCGCGCACACTCGGGTGCGCTCCATGGCACCGGGCCGTCGAGCGCCCAGTCGAGCTTGAATGCTGCCGCACCATATCGATACCGCTCGAGTGCCCGACGGTACTTGAGGGGCAGCCGGTCCTTCCCCAAGCGGGCCACATGTCGCGGACTCAGGTCGAGGAGGACGACCCGAGACGATCGTACCTCGTCGAGGTGCTCGACGGGGGCGTCGGTCACGATCTCGCCGCCCAGCGAGCGGAAGCAGCCGGCCAGGGCGTCGGCGAACCGCTGCGAGCCGCCGCGCGCGATCGGCCAGCCGACGGCGTGCCCTGCCACCGAGAGCAGCAGGCCGAACGCCGCCGTCCCCAGCTCTTCCAGAGGGAGAAACGAGTGCGCCGCATTTCCGGCGAAGAGTGCGCGCGCCTCGACGCCGTCCAGGGCGCTCCGGGCGACGCCGTTGGCGGTACGGAGGGCCTGGAGGCCGAAGCGCGCCATGAGCACCGGATGGCCGGGGATCCGGATCGGTGGCGCCAGCACGTCGGCCGAGAGGCCTTCCCACGCTTCCACGAACGCGGCGTGCAGCCGCTTCCAGCCGCGTCCGCCCGCCCCGAGACCCGCCGCCGTCGCGTCGATTGACCGCTCGAGGATCGCGGCCCGGCCACCGTCGAGCGGGTGAGCCAGCGCAGCCGGCGGTTGGATCCATTCCAGACCGAATTTTCCGAGCGGCAACGTCCGGAAGAAAGGAGACGAGAGGGCCAGGGGATGAACCGCGGAGCACACATCGTGCGTGAAGCCGGGCAACGTCAGCTCCGCGGAGCGGAGCCCGCCGCCGATCGTGGGCTGCGCCTCGCGAAGAACGGTCTTGAGCCCGGCCTGCGCCAGGGTGATGGCGGCGGCAAGGCCGTTGGGGCCGGAGCCTACGACGATGGCGTCGGGGGTCATGAACGCGGAATTATAGGCGGTCCAGGGGGGTCAGCGTGGCCGCACCCGCACCGCTGTTCCCCATGGGTCGCGAGCCACTCCAGCGTTTTCCATCTGCTCGACAGTCCCCGCGCCGGTGGCGCGGAGGCTGTCGAGAGCCGCGGATGCATCGGCGGCTGTGGGGACGCGGAGCTCCCATTCGAGCAGACGCGCGTCATTCTCCCCCGCCGGCTCGGCGCCCGCGGCCCAGGTATTGGTACCGAGGTGGTGATGGTAGCCCCCGGCCGACATGAACAGCGCGCCCGAATAGCTCCACACTATCTTGTCGAGTCCGAGTCCTTCGTGGTAGAATCGCCCCGCGGCGTCGAGGTCGCCCACGAAGAGATGCACGTGGCCGAGGGTAGCTCCCGCCGGCATTCCCGACCAGCGCTCGCCCCCCGCCGCCCTGGTAACGTCCTGCACATCGAGTGGATTCGTGGCCATGACGAGCTGTCTTCCCTCGTGTCGCCAGCTGCTCCGGGGGCGGTCGGCGTAGACCTCGATGCCGAGTCCGTCGGGATCGGTGAGATAGACCGCCTCGCTTACCAGGTGGTCCGACATGCCTGCGTACGTCCCCGTGGCTGCGAGATGCCCAACGAATCGGCCGAGCGCGGGGCGGTCGGGAAGCAGGATGGCAAAGTGGTAGAGGCCAAGGCGCCCGCGCCGGGGCACGGGGTTGACCCCCGGTCGTTCGCGAAGCGTTACGAGCGGCGTGCGCCCGTCCTCGGTGCCGAGGATGGCCAGGCCCTCCCCTCGCTCGAGCGTGCGCAGACCGAGGATTCGCTCATAGTAGCTCGTGGAGCGGTCGAGGTTGGCAATCTGGAGCGTGACCGGACCGACGGTCGTGTCGGCGGGAAGCCGGTACCGGGGAGGCGCTACCCCATAGGGCAGCGTGTTCACGGCTGGGGTGGCCGAAGTCGGCATGTCTGATCTCCTGTTCCATGCAATACAAATGTCTTTATCTCTGGGTTTCCGTTAAGTAGGAGATTACCCCTTAAGTATGCCACATGAGCCGCTTCTTCACTGGCCGGAGCCGATTCTGGCCTATCTGGAATTCGTGGCCGCCTTTCTCGCCGTCGGTGCGATCGGTTTCCGCTACTTCATCGTACGCCAAGCCGCTCCCCTGGGAGACACTCCAAACGTCCAGGTGTATGCCGCTGCCGCCCAGCGTGCAGCCCTCCTCGGCATGGTGGGTACCCTGTTGGGGATGATGCATCTGGTCACGGCACTTCCCCGAATGGCCGAGCGGCTCAACACGACCGTGATCGGGGCCGTCACCGGGAGCCTCGTCCCCGGCGCCTGGGTCGCCTTCACTCTCGTTGCCCTCCTCGGCTTCGTCATCGCCGCCGCCGACAAGCCGATCGGCTGGCCGCTCGCCGCCATCGGCGTCGTCGGCGCCGCCCTCCGAGAGGCGCTCGCAGGCCACTGGGCCCGACTCATCAATCCAGTACATCTCCTCGCCGGCGGCTTCTGGATCGGAACTCTCTTCGTGATGTTGGTGGCCGGGCTTGGCGTCGTCCTCACCCACGAGCGGGCCCGCGACCGGCGCACGATGGTGGTGGACATGGTCAACGCCTTCTCGCCGCTCGCGCTTGTGTCGGCGGGAATGCTGGTGCTCTTCGGCGGGATCACCGCATGGCGCCACCTCAAGCGCCTCGATGCCCTACTCACCACTCCATACGGCTGGGCGCTCATCGCTAAGCTCTCGCTGGTGGCGGTGGTTTTCGTGCTCGGTGCCTGGAACTGGCGCCGCCAGCGGCCGCGGCTCGGTACCGACGAGGGCGCGCATTCCATCCGCCGGTCGGCCACGGCGGAGCTGGTCGCAGCGGGGGTGGTGCTGGCCGCGACGGCAATCCTGGTGAGTCTCCCGGCCCCGAAGTAGCCGGCACGGCCTCGGGTTTCTGGCCGTCACGGCGCTTCTGCTCGTGGCCACTCGCTCGACCGGAGCCCAGTCCGCCGTCCGCACTCGCGCGCGATCCCGCCGACCGTGAAGCGATGCTCGGTCTGGGCAGGCTCGCCCGCGCCACCTACCACTTCGAGACCGCCGACAGTCTCTGGACGCGTGGACCGTACAGGCACGACTCGCTCGCCGTCGTGACCACCGTCTCGAGCGTGAGTGAAAGATGATGTCCGGACTCTGGAAGGGTCATGCGGGAGGTATCGAACCGGCTTTCCGCCAAAGCCAGAACCGGCCGGCGCTACTCCGCGTTGCGCGCGCCCCAGGCAGCGGTGCAGTCGGCTACACCGAGGGAGTCACACCAGCGGGCGGCGCCCAGCAACTCCTCGAGCGAGCCGAAGCCCGGAAGGCGGCCGACGTACTCGATGTGCGGCCAGTCCCACGATTGCTCGGGCCTCCCGATGATGCGGAAGACGCCGGACTGGGTCGTGTCGATCCAGCGCCGGAAGGCGACCCAGTGCTCCCGGGTCCTCGCGTGACGGATGTCGCCGTCGTCCACCGTCACGTCCACCGCGTACCCCTCCGCATGTCGCGACGTGGCGGTGTGGGTGAAGTTGCCGCCCAGAGTCATAAGGTAGGCCTGCCGCTCCGCGGTGCGGCGCGTCTCGCTCACCTTCACCTTGAACCCCGCGCGGCGCGCGTCGGACAGCATCCGTTCCACCAGTGGGAGCACCACCGGGTCGAGCGAAGAGAGCGAAGTGTCGGGCTTGTGCGCGCTCCGGGGGTATGTGCGGCGACTGGTCGCGGCGAGGCGGCGCTCGAGCTGCTCCCAGCTCTCACCGGGGCGTCGAACGGAGGCTGCGCCGACGCGGTGCGATCCGACTACGTAGTTGTCGCCGCGGTCCCACGCGGTGTCATAGATCAGCGTCGCGGTCGGCAAGGTATCCGAAAGGTAGAGGCGCCGGGGCTGTTCGATGCCGAACTGCTCGCGGAGGAGCCGGCGCTCTTCGGCTGAGAACAGCCAGCGGCGCGCGTAGTGGGGAACGCCATCCTGGTCCCGGCCCGCGTAGCTCGCGGGCGCATCCAGCACCGCGGGCGAGGCGAGGTAACCGACTTCCTCGGCCGCAACGGCGAAGGCCACACGGACGTCGGTCACCATCTGCGACTGCGCCGCGGCCGGGGTGAGGACCGCGAGCAGGATGGCGAGACGGCGGGCGCGGAGGCCCAGCAACACGTATTTCAGGCGCAGCGACATTGGAGCCATTATGCCTCACTTATTTCGAATGGTCGAGGGGTAAGACGCGGGGAGGGGGGAGGGATTCTCAGGAACTCCAGCTCTGCCTTGACTTCCTCGCCGCTATTTCGTACGATATATCGTACACTATATCTCACGTAATACAGGAGCCAGACCATGTGCAGCACCAGGAATGATTGGGGGTTCGGACCCGGCTTCCCATTCGGCCGCGGGGGGCCCTGGGGAGGACCCCGCCGCCGGGGGCAGATGTTCGGACAGGGCGAAGTGAAGTTCGTGATCCTCCGCCTGCTCAAGGAAAAGCCGAGGCACGGCTACGAGGTCATCAAGGCGCTCGAGGAGAAGATGGGGGGCGTGTACACGGCGTCGGCCGGCACGGTCTATCCCACCCTGCAGCTCCTCGAGGATGAAGGGTACGTCCGCGCGGTGGACACCGATGGCAAGAAGGTCTACCACGTCACTCCCGAGGGTGAGCACTATCTCGAGGAGCATCGCGACCTGCTCGACGAGATTATCGACCGCGTGCGCGACACCGTCCGCGATTTCACCGGCGGCGGACTCGGTGAAATCCAGGGCGCGTTCGCCCGGCTGGCGGGGGTGACGTTCAAGCGTGCCTGGCGCCGTGGACCGGACGATCCTTCGCTCAAGCGAGTGGCGGAGATCCTCAAGAAGGCGGCGGACGACATCGAGCAGGTCTGGCAGTCAACTACGGTCTGACGTTCGTACCGGGAGAAACGAAAGATGTGGGGCTTTGCGTGGATGTTCTGGGTGGTGCCGCTCTTCTTTTTCCTGATGATGAGGCGGCGCCGTCGCTGGGAGCGCTGGGCGATGATGCAGGGCGGATATGGTCCGCGGCAGGACGGGGGCAAGGTGGAGCGTGAGCTCGAGGGACAGCGCTCGTACATCGATGAGCTCGAGACCCGGATCGCACAGCTCGAGGAGCGCCTCGACTTTACCGAGCGGCTGGTGTCCGGGCGGCGGGACGGTTGAGCATGTGACAAGGCTCCTGATCGCCTGGGGATCGGGTGGAAGAGTGGCCCCGGTCTTGCCCCCTCGGGGGCAGACTCGCACTCCGAACGACCGATTCCCACATTTTCAGGAGGCACGATGGCGTCTAACCGATTGGCTCTTCTCACGCTTGCCGTTCTCGTCGGCTGTGGGGGCGAGCGGGGCAGCAGTGAGGCCGCCAACGACCTGAGCCGCGATCTGCAACGGGTTCCGGCGGACTCGTCGGCCACCCTCGGCGACCACGCCTCATCCAGCGGCGCCACGGTGGCGGCCGAAGCGGCGCCGCTCCCCGCGCCGCAGCCGAAGCCGAAGGCGACACCGAAGCCGAAGGCGAAGCCCGCTCCGGCCCCTGCTCCCACGCCGGTCGTCCGCGCCCTCGCAACCGGGGCCACCCTCTCGACGACTGTCGATCGCGAGATCAGCTCGAAGACCGACAAGGCGGGCCAGACGGTGACGGCCAGTGTGGCCGCCGACGTGCGCGATGCCTCAGGCCAGGTCGTGATCCCGGCCGGCTCGAAAGTCACCCTCACCATCACCGAGATCCACGAGTCCGAGAACAAGGGCGACAAGACCGGCAAGCTCACCCTGACGCCCTCGTCGGTCGAGATCGCCGGCACGAGCTACTCGCTCGAGGCCTCGGCGGTAGCGGTCGACCGGACGCTCCGCGACCGGAAGACCAACGCGGGTGACGTCGCCAAGGTCGGTGTGGGCACCGCCGCGGGCGCGGTGGTGGGCCGGGTGATCGGCGGCAACACCAAGGGCGCCGTGATCGGCGGACTCATCGGTGGCGCGATCGGAACGCAGCGCGCCGTCGAGACCCAGGATCGCGATGTCGTCGTCCCGGCGGGATCGCGGGTAGAGCTCACGCTGAACGGGACGTTCACCAGGTAAGTCGCCCCGGAAGTCCGGTTATCTTCCGGCCATGTCGAGGGCGTTCGTGAACGAAGATGCCGGGGGCGGCGACGCCCTCGGCAAGTACCCGCTTCCCGACCGGAGCGATTCCGCCTTTGCGCTCGCCGCGGCGCGGGCGTTGCTTCGGGGGGCGGATGAGGGCGACACCGTGGGTGCCGAGGCGGCCACCGGATTCTACTGGGGCGATCCCGCTCTGGAGCGGGAGGTCTCTCAGCTCCTTACTGAAGCTCGCGAGGAAGCAAACGAGCGCGCCGAGCAGCTTGCGGAGCGATATCTGAGACGGGTGCGTCACCGGTCCTGACGGGGCTCAGATCGAGGAAACCCGGCCTATGCCGGGTTTCTTTTTTTCTACTCGCTGCGCTGCAGGCGGGGGTTGCGCGGGTAGGGGAAGACGTCCACGACCTCGCCGTGGGCGAGCCGCTCCTGCACCTGCTGCCAGAATCCGGCATCGAGCAGGTCGCTGTGCGCGGCCAGGAATGTCTCGCGTACACTCCCGGGCGGCACCAGGAAGGACCGGAACTCCTCGGGGAATACGTCGTTCTCTCCCACGTGGAACCACGGCTCCGCGGCGAACTCCTCTTCGATGCTGGTCGGGATGGGGATCCGGCGGAAGCGGCAATCCGAGAGCAGGCAGAGCTCGTCGTAGTCGTAGCAGATCACCCGGCCGTTCCGCGTCACCCCGAAGTTCTTCAGCAGCATGTCTCCGGTGAAGATATCGGCCGCGGCCAGCTCCTTGATCGCGCTCCCGTAGTCGAGCACCGCCTCTCGCGCGGCCTCCTCGCCCGCATCGCGGAGGAACAAGTTGAGCGGGGTGACCCGGCGCTCGGTGTAGACGTGACGGACGACGACGCGGTCGCCGGCCACCCTGACCGTGCTGCCTGCCACCTTGAGGAGATAATAGAGCAGCTCGTCGGGGAAACAGCGGCGGGGGAATTCGAGGTGCTCGAATTCCTGTGCGTCGGCCAGGCGTCCCACCCGGT
Organism: Gemmatimonadales bacterium; assembly: GCA_050733115.1. Classification (GTDB taxonomy): domain Bacteria; phylum Gemmatimonadota; class Gemmatimonadetes; order Gemmatimonadales; family GWC2-71-9; genus CAVVWJ01. The sequence goes on along the minus strand of JBOHSC010000212.1, from coordinate 2,806 downwards.
CGCGCACGAAGACGAAGTGGTACTTCTCCATGACCGCCTGGCGCGTCGTATTCTTCGGTGCGCCGAAGCTGTCCTTGATGATCTTGAAGACGAGATTGAAGGCCGGCAGCGTGAACACCGCCATCACCATTCCTTCGTCTCCCTCGGCGAAGTCGAAGCGGGCGTCGGGGTGCTGCAGGTACGACATCAGGTTTCTGAAGAGCTCGGTCTTGCCATGCTTGTTGAAGCCGATGGCATTGTACAGCTCGTCGATCCGCTTGAACGGCATGATGGATCGAAGAAACTCGACGAGCGCGCGGGGGTGGGGCGCGTCGACGCGGAAGTACGACCAGCTGAATCCGAAGACCACGCTTGCCTGATTCTGGGTGAGCAGCGCCGCGTCGGCCACGATGCCGCGCTCCGCCCTCAGGAGCGGGATCACGAGCGGCAGCGTGACGTCGCCCCGGCGCACGCGTCCCACCACGTAGGCGCCCTTGTTCCGGTAGAACACCGAACGCACGACATCGATCGCCACCGGCCCCTCGGCGCCGGCGTCGCGGAGAGCGGCGTCGATCAGCTGCGCGAGGATATCCGCGTCGCGCTCGGGCTGGGCGTAGGGCACCGACCAGGGAATCGACTCGAGGATCGCACCGACCAGCGCCGGGTCGGCGGCGGTGCCGGTGTAGGTGTCGTGGAGCGGTGCGTCGGCGCCGGGCAGAGGGTCGGGAGGCGCCGGGTCGAGATATTCGATGGCGTCGTCCACGCCTACGGTTGAGAAGACCCGTCGGGTGACGGAATTGAAGAACGTCCGTTCCACTTCGACATCGGAGCGGCCGGCCGTGCCGCGCGAGTGGAGTGACTTCATGGCCGCCCAGAGCGTTCGCTCCATCACGGCGTCCTGCAGGATGTCGCGCACGTCGGCCACGGCGCCGTCGAGGTGAACGCGGTAGAGCGCCAGCCGCTCGGTCGCATCGGCCTGGGCACCGAGCCACTCTCTCCGCTCGAAGCGCTCCCGGGCGCGGCTGGTGATCTCCCGAAAGCCGAGACGATACTCGTCGTACGCCGATTGGATGGCCGCGACCGCCCTGACGGCGAGGTCGGCCTCGGCCCGGTTGCCGATCTCCGACGACCCCGTAAGATTCAGCGTCGTTTCACGTCCCTGCACGCTCGCCCGCGCCTCCCAAGGATTGCGTCTCCATGTCCGCCCCACTCTCGAGCCCCGCTGCCTCCAGGACCCCAGCCCCGCCGGCCGGCGGAGAGTCCATCGCTCTGCGCGAGGGCCGCCTCCTCGTGCCCGACGAGCCGATCATTCCGTTCATCGAGGGCGACGGCACCGGCCCCGACATCTGGGCGGCCTCCCGGTACGTCTTCGACAACGCGGTGCGGCTCGCCTACGGCGGGCGCCGCCGCATCGTATGGCGCGAGGTGCTGGCGGGCGAGAAGGCCAAGGACCGGCTCAACAGCTGGCTTCCCGACGATACTCTGGCCGCCATCGCCCACCACTTGGTGGCCATCAAGGGTCCGCTGACGACGCCGGTCGGCGGCGGGTTCCGGTCGCTGAACGTGGCGCTCCGGCAGCGGCTCGATCTCTATGCCTGCGTGCGCCCGGTGCGGTGGTTCAAGGGGGTGCCGTCGCCGGTCAAGGCGCCGCAGGATGTCAACATGGTGATCTTCCGCGAGAACACGGAGGACATCTACGCCGGGATCGAGTACAAGGCCCGCAGCGACGAGGCGCGCCGGGTCATCGACTTCCTCCAGCAGCAGATGGGCGCGCAGTCGATCCGCTTTCCCGAGAGCAGCGCCATCGGCATCAAGCCGGTGTCGGAGGAGGGCTCGAAGCGGCTGATCCGCGCCGCCATCGACTACGCCGTCCGGCAGAAGTTCGAGAGCGTGACGCTGGTGCACAAGGGCAACATCATGAAGTTTACCGAGGGGGGCTTCCGCGACTGGGGCTACCAGCTCGCCCGCGAGGAATACGGCGCCACCGAGATCGACGGCGGGCCGTGGTGCCGCCTGCCCGGCGGGACGGTCATCAAGGACGTGATCGCCGACGCCTTCCTCCAGCAGATCCTCACCCGTCCGCGCGAGTACGGCGTGATCGCCACGCTCAACCTCAACGGCGACTACATCTCCGACGCCCTCGCGGCGCAGGTGGGAGGGATCGGCATCGCCCCCGGAGCCAACATCAACTATCTCACCGGCCACGCGGTGTTCGAGGCTACCCACGGCACCGCACCGCGATATGCCGGACAGGACAAGGTCAATCCCGGCTCGCTCATTCTCTCCGGCGAGATGATGTTCCGCCATCTCGGCTGGGACGAGGCCGCGGACCTCATCATCCGCGGGCTCGAGGCGACCATTGCTCAGCGACGGGTCACCTACGACTTCGAGCGTCAGATGGAGGGCGCCACGCTGCTCAAGACCTCGGAGTTCGGCCGGGCGATGGTGGAGAACATGCAGTGACCGTTCATCGTTCTCCGCGCTTCAGCTTTTCGATCTCCCTGCGGTCCCTCTTCGTCGGGCGTCCCTTCTCGGGGACGAAGGCCCCCTGCATGGACTTGAGCTGCCCCGCCACCGCTTCTCGGGCCGCGCGACTCTCGGCGCGCTCTTCGTAGAGCCCGGCTGCCTCGGTGGCCGGCCCCCGCCGCCCCGACAGCGCCTGCACCACCGCCCGGTGCTCGTACGGCCCCTGTCTCACCCTGATTTCGTCGCCGATTCGGACGGGGTGGGCCCGTTTGGCCCGGTCGCCGTTCAGCTGCACCTTGCCGCCGGCGATCGCGTCGGATGCGAGTGCCCGCGTCTTGTAGAACCGCGCGGCCCAGAGCCA
>JBOHSC010000211.1:0-8363 GCA_050733115.1 Gemmatimonadales bacterium | reverse complement strand
AGGCGGCATCGATGCCGGCCCGCATCGCCGAGGCGATCACCGCCGCGTCGGTGCCGTTGACCACGATCTCGAGCACCGAATTCACCCCCTCGGGCAGTTCGGACTTGGTAATCGCGCGGAGCGTGGGACAGAAGGCATCGTTGGTCGAGGCGATCATGCTTTTTATCCGGCGCGAGCCCACCTTGCTGCCGCTTCGCACCACGCCGCCGGGGAAGGGGAGAATCACTCCTGCGCGGGACGACATTGCGTCCACGGCCGCTTCGGCCGCGGCTAGCGCCTCGTCGGCGCTCCGCGCGAGCATGAGGAAATTCCCGCCGCCTACACCCTTCACCATTCCGAACTTCTCCTGGACGAGGAACTCTCCCTCCATGACCGGGATCCGCCAGTAGCGCTCGCCGCCGATCATCTTGCTCGACTGGAAGCCGTCTCCGAAGAAGCGCAACGCCGAGCCGACACCTACCCGGTCGGGGGCGTCGGGCAGTCCGTCGTAGCACGCGGTCGTCGGGCAGGTGAGCACCGTCTGCCCCACGCGCTCGATCAGTCGCTTGGGCAGATCATCCGTGCTCATGGTCATGAGGAGGATGCTGTACCCGGGACGGCCGTCGGGGGTCTCGGCGGGGCCGAGCTCACGCTCGATGCCGGCTTCGCACTTGCACCCGATGACCGACGTGGCGAATCCGGTGAGTTTGAGCGCGCCTTCGCGCGCCCACCGGATGTTGCGGCCGGTGATGATGAGGCGCGCCACCCGCATGGTGAACGCCTCGGCGAAGGTCTCCTCGATGAAGACGCCGCGAATGTTCATCGTGCGGTCGTCATCCGGTAGCCACCGGCTCGCCGGGAAGATTCTGCACGGGATAGTTGGCGAACGACACCGACGAGTACGCGTCGAAGTGCCGGCGCAGGTCGGACAGCATCGTGTCGTCGTAGCCGGGCGCTACCCTGAGCCTCCGCCCCGCCGGAGCTCTCCGCAATTGACCCTCCTCCACGATCAGCGCGCCGCTCTTGATCACGTAGCGTGGAGTGGAGAACATCTTCGCGATGTCCGTTTCACGGTTGTAGACGGTCACGTCGGCATCGGCACCGGGGCCGAGATGTCCTTTTTGTTTCAGGCCGAGCTGACGTGCCGGTCCCGCCCGGGTGATGATGGCGATCTCGTTGAGGGTGTACTCGCGCGAAAGACCGTCGGCCAGCGCGCAGCCGGCCAGCAGCTTGGGGTTCACCCGCTTGAGCGCCTCGTCCCGCACGGCGCGGTCCATGAGCAGCTGAATGAGGGCCGGATAGGAGAGGAACGAGCCGCCGTTCGGGTGGTCGGTCGAGAGCACCACGCGCCACGGCTCGGCGCTCAGCAGGAAGAGCTCCAGGCCGATGGCCCACTGCAGCGAGGCCACGGCCGCCTTGTCCTTGAACGCGAGCGGAACGATGCCGCACCCCGTCTCCAGCTCCATGTCGATGTTGGTCCATCGCCTCCCGCTGCTCTTGTGCAGGAGGTATTCGACCGGTGCGTCGGCGGTGACCGTCGTGGCGGGCCCGAACATCACCTGGCCCACGTCGGTGCTCACCTCGGGATGCGAGTTGACGTACTCGATGATCTTCGACGCTCCCGACTTCCATCCCTCTCCGGACTCACCGCCGTAGCAGTGGAACTGGAGATGAGTGAAATGCGCCCGGCGCCCCGAAAGCGCCTGCATGCTCGCGAGGGTCGTGGCGGCGTTCCCCGGAATGCCGAGGTTGTTGCAGTGGATGTGTACCGGGTGGGGCAGACCGAGAGCGTCCGCTGCGCCGGCCAGCGTCTCGAGGACCGCGCGCGGAGTGACCTTCCGGCCGCCGATTGCATCGTCGAGCCCGGTGACGTTCCGCTGTCCGGTCTTCCACGCCTCGACACCGCCCGGGTTGACGATCTTGATTGCGTAGGCGCCGGTGGACTGAAGCATCCATGCGGCGTAGTCGCGTGCGCGGCCCGTCTCTCCCGCCTCGATTTGCCGGAGGAGGTACTCGTCGTTGCCCATCAGTACGTAAATCCCACCGTCCAGGCAGGGTGTGTCGTCGAGCTCGCTGTGCGAGTGGCGGGCCGTGAGCGGTGCCACCGCCGCGTCGAACGCGGTGGTGTATCCGAGCCCCGCGTACCGGTAGCCGGTAGTGAAGGTGCTTGGCACCGTCCCACCGGTTCCCGAGCGCGCCGGAATCTCTCCATCCGCCAGCGTCGGTGCAGCAGCGGGATCGCCGGCGTGCTCGTCGGGGATGAGGCGGCGGGCGTGATTGCAGCTCGAGCTGGCGAAGTGCGAGTGGATGTCCACCCCGCCCGGCATCACCACCATGCCGCGCGCATCAAGCGTCGGCGAGCCATGGGGAACGGCGGCCACGACGCGCCCGTCCTCGATGCAGACGTCGCGTACCTCGCCATCCACTCCATTTGCCGGGTCGTGAACCGATCCGCCGACGATTCGGAGACGGGAGGGTGCGGTCATCCCTTCCTCCCGCCCGCCCGGGTCCGGAGCACCGCAAGGAGCGCTTCGAGCGTCTCCGCCGCCGCCCGTCCGCCTGGAAGCGGCGGCCGCAGCGGAAGAGGAACCTCGTCCATCCGGTAACCGATGCCACCTTCGTGGATTCCGGCGATGCCGGTGTCGATGGCCACCCGCGTAGCGAACGGCGCCTGGCTCGCCCGCGGCCCGATCACGATCGTGGGCACGCGGCCGAGCGCGGTGGCAACGCCGCCGGACAACTCCGCCGCGGAGCCCGCGACCAGCACCGCCGTCGCCTCCTCCACGATGTCGAGCCCGCGGCTCTCGGGAGTGTACCGGGGGAACCCGGCTGAGAAGTCGACCGCCATCGGATACCCGGTCTGCCAGGTCAGCGCAGCCTCGGCTCCCGAGCGATTACCCCCTGCACGCAGGGAGACGAGCGCGGCGCGAGTAGGTCCATTGAGCGCCTGGGTCAGCGCAATGAGTCCTTCGACGCGAAGAGGGGAAACCGGCTGGCTCCCCGGCTCCCCTCCGTGCACCAGTACGGCGTAGCGTGCTCCCTTCAGGAGTTCGGCGGCCTGCGCGGCCGCCTGGAGGGCGGAGGGCAAGTCGCCGATCGGATTGCCGAGTACCGCCGCCCGCATGACGGAGAGCGCCGCGATCTCGTCTTCCGCGGCGAGCGAGAGCTCGGTATCAGCGCCCGGAGGCCCCTCGTCGACGCCGACCGACACCGAGATCAGCCGGCGTCCCGAGCGGCCGGACGGAACGTGGGTCCCGGCCGCGTCGATGAATCGCGAAAAGAAGCGCGGTTGCCGGGTCTGCGGATCGACGCCCCAGAATAGAATGACGTCGGCCCGGTTCCGGATCTCGCCGAGCGTTGCGGCCGCGCGCCCTCGCCGCTGGGCGGCCAGCAGTCCCGCGGCTGCCTGCGACGACGTGGCGGTGTCCACTCGCGCACGCAAGAGGTCCGCGATTGCCACGGCGGTTCGCTGCGCCTGTGAGCTCAGCTCCGGACCGACGTACACGAGCGCGCGCCCTGCTGCGCCTGAGAGTGCCGCCGCGGCCTCCTTGATTCCCCGGTCGAGCGTGATCGCCTTTCCCGACAGCGTGATTGCGGCTGGAATGGAGCCGTCTCCAAACCAGGCACGCGCGACGGAGCACGAAGGTGTGACGTCCACGATCCGTCCATCGCTGATCCTGACCTCGAGGTCGTCGCAGGCGCAGCCGCAGCCGAGGCAGGTGACCGACGCCACCGTGCGAGGCGCCGTCATGCGGCTCCCCGCGCCGGCGACTCGACGGCCCGATAGATACGATTCGCCTCTCGCAGGAGCTGCCTCCGGCATTCGTCAGCGTCCCGCCCTTCGGCGAAGACCGTGCAGATCGGATGGCCACGGCCGATGCGTTCGCCGGGGTGGGGAATGTCGGCCATCCCGCGCGAGGGCCACCGGCGCGTGTCGCCCACCTTGAAGGGCCGGCGAGCGAACACCACCGCCTTTCCGGCAACTGTGTCGCTTGCCGGGACCTCTGCCGGCAGCGAACCCGCGCAAGCGCGCGCGTGAAGCTCGAAGAGGGAGGCGGAGGTGCTGCGCTCCACCAGCTCCATTGACGCCGAGTAGCGCGGATTGACCTCGATCGGGTATGGAACGCCGTCATGCGCGACGAAGTCGAGCCCGTTGAGTCCCACCAGCCCGAAATCACGGGTGACCGCCTCCGCGAGCGCGCGCGCAGTGGCGGCGATATCGTCGGGCCGATTGAAGAGTGGGTGCTTTCCACCGGCCAGGAGGCTTCCGCAATATCGGAAGCCGTGAGAGCCGAAGGCGGCATCGCCCACCAGCTGGCGGGAGATGCCGAGTGGCAGCGCATGCCGCCCATCGGCCAGGAAAGTGATCGACCCTGGTACGCCGCCGAGGTGGGCCTGGAGATACGCCGAGCGGGGGACGGCGCCCGATCTCCACACGGCGGTACCGTGGCCGCCGCCCGAGCGCCGGGGCTTTCTGAGCCATCGCCCGGTGGAGGAAGGCGGCGCGCTGGCCCGGGTGGCGGGTACGGCAAAGCCACGCCGCCGGAGGGCGCGCATCAGTGTCAGGGGATTTCGTATCTGCTCGAGCACTTGCGGTCTGTTCCCCAGCAGGAGCCGGCCCTTCGCGAGGAGGGCCACGGCCTCCGGATGATTCTCGAAGTTCGAGGTGTACGCAACGGCCCAGGCATCGACCAGGCCGGCGGCGCGTGCGGCCGCCATGGCGGAATACGGCGACCCTTCGTCGCGACGCAACGCAGTCACGGCCGTCGCCGCGCGGAGATCGAGATCGCCGAAGGCATCGATCGCGGTGACTTCGTAGCCCGCGCGAGCCGCGGAAAGTGCGAGTGCTCGCGTGGCGACTCCCACCACGATCACCCGTCCGCGACTTTCAGGCATCGGTGCCAATTCCCAGTCGCGAGAGGGCCTCACTGCGTGAGATGACGTACAGGTAATCGAGCACGGTGCCCGATGCTTCGCGCAACCGCATCCGTTCCACCAGCTCGCGGTGGGCGCCGCCCGCGAGCCCATCGGCGATGATGGCGGCGCCCTGCGCCCCGTGTTTGGCGACCGGGGCAAATCCGTCCAACGGCCTGATCGTCATCGCACCGCCGGAAAACTTCTCGAGACGAGCCCGAATCTGTGCGTCGCGCGCCATGCGGCCGGAGAGCAGAACTTCGTCGGCCTCGGGGGCGGAGATCCGAAGCTGCGCCACCATTCTCGCGGCTCCCTCGACGTATGCATCTAGTGCCTCGGCCGGCTTGTCGGGGTGACGGTCGAGATAGGTCTCGATTCCTCCCCGGAAAAGCGCGCCTTTCGTGACTTCGCCGGCGAGAAAGGCCACCTCACCGTCCCACCCGCCGGCTGAGCGCCACCCGATCGGTCCGCCGGTGCCGCCGATGCCGTCGACGATGCGTCCCTGACTCACCGCGATGCCGGCGGTGAACGCACCGCCGAGCTCGACGAGAATCAGCGAAACCTCGGCCGGCCGTCGGTCCCGCCGCTTTGCCTGCTCGTGGATGGCGAGCGCGGCGGCAGACAATTTGTCCGCGGTTCCCATATCCACCCGGTTGAGCTTCCGATGGCGGGGAACCGTGTCGAGCAGCACTACACCGGGAATGAACGTCACCGGAAGGCCGCTCGCTCCAAGGGTTCGGGCCAGGCGCCCGATTCCGCCGATTCCGCCGGAGTCTCCCGGCCTCGAGAGGAACGCCAGGCGGAGATCGTCGTCGGTGGCTGCGGCCGCGCGAATCAGCGGGAGTCCGTAGCCCGAAGGTCCGACGACGAGATCGACCGGCCCCGCGCTCTCGATCAGGCCTGCCAACCGCTGTGGGTGGGCCACCGCGTCGGCGGTGAGGAAGCTGGCGTCGAGGAAAAGAGAGCCGTCGTCGAGACCGCAGAGGTCGAGACTCACCGTCCCCGGATCGATCCCTACGACCCGCGGCATACTCCGCTAGGACCTCTTCTGCGTGACCAGCTCCCGGCCCACCTCGGCAATCGCCTCGGCATCCATCACCAGATCGTTGCGCGTGAACAGCTTGACGACGCACGCCTTATGGAGCTTGGTCTTGAAGTTGCCTACACCGAATGCGCCGAACATGATCACGCCGTCCCGCTTCGCCCCTGCATCGTTCACGTCGATCCCCTCGATGCCGAGCGGGGGCACTGCATTGAGATCGACTGCGATCTTGAGCGTCTTGACCGCCGTCCACGCCGCGAGCGGAACCATCTGCACGCCGGCCGGCCCCGCGTTGAGCAGGACCTCGGCGTCCTTGAGCACTGCCGCGCACTGGGAGGGATCCGACATCGTCGTCGACTCGACGTGGACGTTGAATCGCGCGCTGATGAACTGGCGCGCCTTTTCCCCCTGCTCCGGCTTCCGGGAAGTGATGGTGACTTGTGCCCCGTCCCGCGCGAGCAGTCCCGCCGCCCGCTGCCCCACCGGACCGGTTCCAGCCAGGATGATGACCTTCTTGTCCTTGAGGTCGCCGATCGCTTCCTCGATCCTGACCACCGCCGCCACGGCGGTGGTGTTCGACCCGTTCGAGTCGAGCATGATCGAGACCCGGAGCGGGTCGAAGAGCGCATCCTGTGCTATCGCCAGGAGCTGCTCGCCAGCCGACATGTTGTTCCCGCCGATCCAGACCGCGGTGTTGTGGAGATCCTTGGGCCCGCGGGTGAAGATGCACCCGTAGATCAGGTCGCGGACGTCAGCTTCCGTCACACCTCCATAGCTCATGACGACGTCGGCGCCGGCGTCGTAGGCGACAACTTGATCGAACACGCTCGGAAGTCGGGAGCTGTCGAGCTGGAGCAGGATCTTGCGCATTGCGGGAACCTTTTCCTCAAAGCCTGGCGTATGGAAAACACGAGGGGCGTCCCACCATGGGGCGCCCCTCGCGGAATGAATGCTCAGCGGGACTGTACGATCAGCCTTCTGCGCCGCTGGCGAACGGATGCCGCGCGGCCTTGTACTTGGCAAGCACTTCGTCCACGGTCGGCTTGCCCTGGAGGGCGCGAGCGATGGACTCCTTCGTTGCCTGATAGTTGAACTGGTAGATCTTCTTGTCGTCCTCGGCCTGCCAGTGGATGAACACGCCGACGAGAACCACGAGATCGTTTGCCTGCGCCTTGCTGATGACACCCTCGGCAACCGAGTCCACGACGGCTCGCGCGACCGCGGCCTGTGCGGGCCCGAACATCTGGACCGCCTGCTTGGCGCCCTTGATGGTGACCTTGTTGAACAGCAGGGTGTCGGGCTTGGCGGGAAGGTTCGGCGTGATGACCGCGAGGAGCGTGGTGAAGCCATCAGTATTGCGGCTGAGCGCCTGGGTGAATGCGGCACCGAGAGGACCGGACTTCGACCCGATCATCAGGTCAATGTGGGCGATTTCGTTGCCATCACCGACCAGCGACTCACCGATGAAGAAATCCGCGGCCATACCTGCCTCCGTGTGCGATTTGGTGAACATCGAGAGAATTTGTCGGAACATACGCAGCTCGACGAGGCGAAGAGTGAGCCGACACTGGAGCGACGTGGGCGGGGAGCGGAGCCACGCAGTCCCGCGGCGAACGCGGGTAGCTCGATCTAGGCGACGCGCAGTCGTGCGTAGAGGCCACTAGTATGGACGGCGCCTCTGGGAGTGTCAAGGAGGATTCCCGCACCATTCAATGAGTTCCACTTCGTGCCGACGAACGGGTTCGGCTTGTATTCGGTTCGCGACAACATGAGCCTCATCTGCCTCGAGGGCCTCGATTTTCACGCGACCGGCCGAGGTCTCCAACGCCGGCATGGAGCCCCCGCCAGGAGGTGACATGCTGGCGCGCGCCGTCTGTGTCCGAGGACGACGTTTCCCGCGGGACGAGCGCCCACACCAACTGAGTCAACGACTTACGAGTTGGCACGGGCCTCGCATTTACTGGGCGCCGTCGTCCACCCGTCTCCACAGAGGCCACAATGAACGCCAGCGTCCTGGCAGGCTCACTGCTCACCGGTCTCATCCTGACCGCCCCGCTGTCTGCGCAGCAAGTATCAGCCGATGTCATCGTTCGAGGCGGACCAGTCGCCGGCCGCGTGATCGTAGACAATGGATACTCCACGTATCGCCGTCCACCGGTGGCCGCCTACCGGCGCCCCGAAGCGCGGCGGGTGGTGGTGGTCGACCGGTACGCGCCGCGGGTGATCGTGGTCGAACGAGTGCGAGCGCACAAGCGGGTGGGTTACTGGGCCCGGCATGGATACCGGCCGGTGACGCTCTACTACACGGATGGCCGTTACTACGATCGGTACGTCGGCGCCCATGGGGTGCGCGAAATCGTGGTGTATGAGCGGAATGGCCGTTTCTACAGCCCCTTCGACGGCGACTACCGATAGACTGGCAGTACCC
>JBOHSC010000210.1:0-3301 GCA_050733115.1 Gemmatimonadales bacterium | reverse complement strand
GGGAAAGACCCTCGGATTCCACGGGACTGACGTGAAGGGCAGCTTCGAGAAGATGCAGGAAAAGGTCAAGGACGAGATGAACAAGGTGTTCAATCCGGAATTCCTGAACCGGCTGGACGACGTCATCGTGTTCCATCCGCTGAGCAAGGAGCACATCGCGCAGATCGTCACCATTCTGCTGCGCGAGGTGCAGCGCCGCTTGGGCGACGAGGTCAAGCTCACGCCCGCCGCGGTCGACTTCCTCGTCAATCACGGATACGACCAGAGCTACGGCGCACGACCCCTGAAGCGCTCGATCCAGCGGTATATCGAGGATCCCCTCAGCGAGAGGATCCTCATGGGTGACTTCGGCCGTGGCGACGAGATCGAAGTGGACGTCGCCCCCGACGGCGAGCGGCTGGTGTTCCGGGCGCTGACCGGGACCCAGGCGTAGCCACGCCGAGCGCCGGCCGATCCGGGCCGGCGCACCCACCCTCCACCCAGTGCGGATGCAGCGATTTCCATCGTACGTCGCCGTCGTTGCCCTCCTGCTGGGGGGGCCGGCGGCGCTCGTCGCCCAGGAGCAGACCACACCCACCGTCGACAGCATCGCCGTCGAGGGGAATTCTCGCCTCACCGCCTCCCAGATCATCGGTACCTCCGGCCTCGTCGTCCACCAGCCGATCAACTACCGCGACATCCAGCGCGCCATCACCGCCCTCTTCAAGACCGGCCAGTTCGACGACGTGGTCGCCGAGCAGCGTACCAGGGGTGAGAAGTTCATTCTGGCGCTGAAGGTCAAGGAGCGCCCGATCCTCCGGAAGTGGGCGGTGCGCGGCGTGGAGAAGCTGTCGGAGGGTGAGGTGAAGGGCCGGATCAAGCTCGCCGAAGCCCGGCCGATCGACCGGAACGCCGTCGAGCAGAGCCGCGCCTCCATCGATTCCCTGTACAAGCACGCCGGATACTACGCGGCGCAGGTGAAAACCATCGAGCTACCCCAGGATTCCACCGGGGTGCGGCTCGTGTTCGACGTGCAGGAAGGCGCCCGCGTCGCGATCGGGCAGGTGGTGGTAGACGGCAACAACCGATTCAACGACAAGACCATCGTCAAGCACATGGCCACCCGCCCCGAGGGGTTCTGGTGGTTTCAGAACGGCGAGTACGACGAGCGGAAAGTCGATCAGGACGTTCGCGAGCGGCTCCCGCGCTGGTACGCCGACAATGGCTTCGTGGACTTCCAGGTGACCCACGACTCGCTGGTACCCGATTCGACCGGCGGTAAGGCAATCCTGCACCTCAGCGTGGACGAGGGCCAGGAATACAACGTCGGCACCTTCGACGTCGAGGGGAATCGCCGATTCTCGAGCGAGGAGCTGCAGGCGTACTACCCCTTCGGCCCGGTTCGCGAGGACGGAACGCCGGACGGGGGTCCGCGTCCGTACAGCCGCTCCTCGTGGGAGTCTTCCACCGAGAAGGTACAGAACCTCTACGCCAACAACGGCTATCTCTACGCCCAGGTCGAGCCGACGGAGATTCGCCGCCTCACGCCCGACGGCAAGCACGTCATCGACCTTCGCTGGGCCGTCCGCGAGGGATCGCCGGCCACAATCAACAAGATCGAGATCGTGGGAAATGACGTCACCCACGAGCGGGTGATCCGGGAGGCGATCGTCATGCTACCCGGCGACCTCTTCAGCCGCGACCGGCTGATCCGCTCGTACCAGAACGTCTCCAACCTCGGATTCTTCCAGCAGCCCATGCCGGCCCCCGACGTGAAGCCCTCGGCCAACGGCGTGGATGTGGACATCACTTTCCGGGTTGAGGAGCGGCGCACCGGCAACATCAACTTCGGCGCGTCACTTGGGCAGGGAACGGGTGTGGGTGGCTTCCTCGGCCTCGAGGAGCCCAATCTCTTCGGGCGCGGCAAGCGCGGGCGCCTGCAGTGGCAGTTCGGCTCGAATATCAACGACTTCACGCTGACCTACACCGATCCCGCCATCCGGGAGAGCCGGATCTCGGGCACGGTGTCGCTGTTCGACTCGCGCGCCCGGTACACCATCGGCGACCTGGGCCAGCAAAAGCGGACCGGCGGATCGTTGCAGCTCGGATTTCCCTTCATGGGCTCGCGGTACACCCGGCTGTTCACCTCGTACTCCTATCAGCGGGTGCGATACAGTGGAGGGTCCGAAGACCTCCGTGCGCGGTTCAACTGCAGTGCCTGCAGCCGCTCGTCGCTCGGTGCCAGCATCCTCCGCGATACCCGCTTCGGACTCCCCTTCGCCACCGGCGGATCCTACGCCAACGTGAGCGGAGAGCTGAACGGAGGCTTCCTCGGCGGCACCGGCAACTACCAGAAGGTGGACCTCGAGGGCAAGTGGTACGCTCCGCTGGGTCAGCTTGGCGGTGGTGGCCAGCTCGGCGGCGGGGGCGTGCAGTTCGTGCTCGGCCTCACCACCAAGGCCGGATTCATCTTCGGCGATGCCGGGCCGTTCTTCACCGAACTGTATTCGCTCGGTGGCGTGCAGTATGGCATTCCGCTGCGCGGGTACCCCGAGTTCTCGATCACGCCCAACGGCTACGATCCGAACGCCAGCAGCAGCTCGGCGAGCGCCGACGCCTTCGGCAAGTCGTACGCGGCATTCACCGTCGAGGCCGGCGCGCGCGTCAGTCAGTCGCTCTACGTCGACGCGTTTTTCGATGCCGGGAACGTGTACCGCACGGCCCGGCAGTGGGATCCCACGCGGCTCTTTCGCGGGGCTGGATTCGGTGCGGCGGTGGTCTCGCCGCTCGGTCCGATCGGAGTGGACCTGGGGTACGGCTTTGACAAGGTGGACGCCGCCGGCCGGCCCGCCCCGGGTTGGCAGCTGCACTTCAAGCTTGGAAACTTCTTCTAAGTATCACGCACCTTTCATCGGGAGCAGAGCATGAAGCTGTCCGTCGTGGGAAGCTGGGCCGGTGTCATCGCCCTCTTCGTTGCCGCCGCCCCTCTGGCGGCTCAGCAGGGCGGGGCCGGCAAGGTGGCCTACGTGAATACGCAGGCGATCCTCAAGCAGACCCCGGGATACGCAGCGGCCGAGTCGACGTTCTCGAAGGAGCTGGAGACCTACCGGGGCGAAGTCCAGAAGCTCCAGGCGAGCCTCGACTCGTCGGCCTCGGACTTCGAGCAGCAATCGGTCATGCTGAGCCCGACACAGCGGGCCGCCAAGCGCAAGGATCTCGAAGCGCAGCAGCAGAAGCTGGAGCAGCGCACCCAGGAGCTTCAGCAGCGCGCCTCCGGGCGCGAGCGCGAGCTGCTCGACCCCATCCAGACCAAGGTGAACAG
>JBOHSC010000209.1:0-4975 GCA_050733115.1 Gemmatimonadales bacterium | reverse complement strand
CGAGGCTCAGTATCGCAACACCGTCAGGGTGGGGCGGCAATCCGGCGCCGACATCGTCCATGCTCATTGGGCCATCCCGACCGGCCCCGCTGCCGTGCAGGCCGCGCGGCGCCTCGGTGTGCCGAGTGTCATCACGATGCACGGCGGTGACGTGTACGTGAATCCATCCCAGGGATACGACTTCCCGACGCGCTGGTACGTGAAGCCAGTCCTCCGGTGGACGCTCACCTCGGCCGACGCGCTCAGCGCCATCACTGAAGACTGTCGCCAGCATGCGCTGCGGGCCGGCGCGCCGCCCGACTCAATGCGAATTGTGTTCAACGGCACCGATCTACACCGCTTCAGCCCCGCCGTCGATGGACGGAAGCCGGTCGATGCGCGGTTTGGACCGCACATGGTCTTCGCCTGCCGCCAGCTCTTTCCACGCAAGGGAATCCGGTTCCTGATCGAGGCTGCGGCGCAGATCAAACCGCGCTTTCCCGATCTCAAGGTCGTCATCGCCGGTGATGGCTTCGAGCGGCCGGAGCTGGTCCGTCTGGCCCAACAGCTCGGCATCGCCGCCGACGTCACGTTCCTCGGATGGGTCGCGAACACCGAGTTGCCGCAGTACTACCGGGCGGCCGCCATCTCCGTGATTCCCTCTCTCGAGGAAGGATTCGGAATTCCGGCGGCGGAGGCGATGGGGTGTGAGACCGCGGTGGTGGCGAGCGACGCCGGCGGGCTGCCCGAGGTGGTCGAGCACGGCGTCACCGGGCTCGTGGTGCCCCGCGGGGAGATCGCTGCTCTCGCGGCCGCGATGGAATCGCTGCTGGCCGATCCGGTCCGGCGGCATCGCATGGGCGTGGCCGGCCGCGCGCGCGCGCTCCGGCTGTTCGACTGGGACCGCACCGCCGAGCAGTTCGAAGAGATCTATCGGGAGACTGCAATGAGGACCGCGCGATGAGCGACCGGCGTTTCGTGTTCCGGTGGGATGTCGACCACCGCGTGTGCGTCACCGACGGCCTCCCGCGGATCAGTGAGGTGTGCCGCGACTTCGGCGTGGCCAACACCTTCTTCGTGAACATGGGCCGGTCCACCAACCTCAGGGAGTGGCTCGGCAAGGGCGTCACGCGCTCGCGCGCCAAGCTGGCCGACCGCGAGGCGGTGCACTTGATCAAGAAAACCGGCTGGTCCCGGTTCATCCTCGAGACGGCGCTGGCCCGGCCGGTGGGTCTCAATTTCGTCACGGCGCTGCAGGCGCTGCAGGCGGAGGGTCACGAGCTCGGGCTTCACGGCGGGATGGATCACGTCGTGTGGAGCCGCCGCTTCCACGAGCTCGATGAGGAGTCGTTGCAGGCCGACGTCAATGAATCGTATGCCCATTTCATCCGCCACCTGGGGCGGCCCGCCGGGTTTTCCTCGCCCGGGTTCTACTCCGACGAGCGGGTCATGCGACTCCTCGACCGGCTCGGCTTCCTCTACAACGGCGACGCCATCGGTGGAGAGCCGCGGCGGGCCACCGCCACCGGGCGGCCGCTCCGCCATTGGACGATACCCGTGACGCTGTCGGGGCCGCGGACCATTCCCTTCCTGGAATACCACGGCGCCCGCGGCACCGCGGAAGCTGAGATCATGCGCCTGCTGGACGAGCATCTGGAGTCGCGCGAGCTGGTGATCCTGTACGGCCACCCTTGCTACGAGGGCGTCCACGAAGGGCTGCTGCGCAAGGTGTTCGCGGCCGTCCTCGAGCGTGGATTCCGCTTCGTGACCATGCAGTCGGTCGCGGAGCAGCTGCAGTCGGCGGCTGTCGCTCGATGATCCGGGTCATGAGCGTCTTCGGCACCAGGCCGGAGGCGATCAAGATGGCGCCGGTGGTGCGCGCGTTGCTCGCCGACACCTCACGCTTCGAGAGCCGCGTCTGCGTCACCGCCCAGCACCGGACGATGCTCGACCAGGTGCTCGACGTCTTCGGCCTCGACACCGATCACGATCTCGATCTGATGGTGCCCGGGCAGACGCCTTCAGGCGTCGCTGCCGGCGTGCTCGAGCAGTTGCCGGCCGTGCTCAAGCGGGCCCGTCCCGACGTCGTCCTCGTTCAGGGCGACACGATGACCACGGTCGCCGCCGCCTTCGCCGCCTATCTCGAGAGAATCCCGGCGGGCCACGTGGAGGCCGGCCTTCGCACCGGCGACCGCTGGCATCCCTTCCCCGAGGAGATGAACCGGGTCCTCACCACCCGGATCGCCGCGATCCACTTTCCGCCCACGCCGCAGGCACGCGACGCGCTCCTCGCGGAGGGTGTGCCGCCCGGAGACGTACATCTCACCGGCAATACGGTGATCGACGCGCTGCTCCAGACGGTGCGAGAGGGCTATGTCTTCCGGACGCCGGCCCTCCGCGGACTCGATCCTTCTCGCAGGCTCATCCTGGTCACCACCCACCGGCGTGAGAGCTTCGGCGCCCCCCTTCAGTCGATCTGCGCCGCGGTGCGCCAGCTCGGGGAGCGCTTCCCCGACCTGCAGTTCGTACTCCCGGTTCATCCCAATCCCCAGGTCAAGGAGACGGTGGAATCGCTGCTGACCGACCTGCCGGGGATGTTCCTGATCGAGCCGGTCGACTACGTCGAATTCGTGCACCTCTTGAACCGGGCCTACCTGGTGCTCACCGACAGCGGCGGGGTGCAGGAGGAGGCACCGTCGCTGGGCAAGCCGGTGCTGGTGCTGCGCGAGGTCACGGAGCGACCGGAGGGCGTCGCCGCCGGGACCGCCGTGGTGGTGGGCACCGACAAGGGGCGCATCGTGAGCGCGGCGAGCAACCTGATTACCCATGACGACGACTATCAGCGGATGGCGGCGGCGGTGAATCCCTACGGGGACGGGCACGCGAGCGAGCGGATTCTCGCGGCGCTGGCCACCCGGTTCGGATGAGGCTGCTCGTCACCGGGGGAACCGGCTTCATCGGCTCCCACCTTGGCATGGAAGGAAGGCGGCGGGGTGCGGAGGTGGTGGTACTCGGCCTCACCGACCGTCCCGAGGAGCAGGCCAACGCGGAGCTCCTCCACGGGGCCGGCGCCGAGGTGATTCCGGGGAGCATCACCGATGCCGGGCTCTGTGCGCAGGCGGTGCGCGGCGCCACCCATATCTTTCATCTTGCCGTTGCCATGCGGGAAGGTGGGAAGCGGGACGAGTACTTCGAGCGGGTCAATCTCGACGGAACGCGGCGCCTGCTGGAAGCCGCGGCCACGAGTGGCGTCGAGCGGTTCGTCTACTGCAGCACGATCGGGATCTACGGGCACCGTGCTCCCGGCATCACCGGTGAAGGGTCGCCCCTGGCGCCGGGCAACATCTACGAGCGTACCAAGGTGGCGGCCGAGGCGATGGTCCGCGAGCTCGGAGCGGAGAAGAAGCTTCCGGTCGTGATCCTCCGGCCGGCCGACGTATACGGGCCGCGTGACCAGCGTCTCCTCAAGCTCTTCCGGGGCGTACGCCGGGGAAGCTTCCCGCTCTTCGGTCCGGGCGACGGCAGGCGCCATATGGTCTACGTGGACGACGTCGTCTCCGCCTTCTTCAAGGCGTGTGAGCGCCGCGAGGCGGTCGGAGAGAGCATGATCGTGGCGGGACCCGAGGTTTGCACCCTTCTGGAGCTGATCGAGGCGGTGGGCCGGACGGTGGGAAGCGCGCGTTACGGCCGTCGCCTGCCGCTGGCGCCGATGCTGGCGGTGGCCGGAGTGGTAGAGGACGTGTGCCGGGGGCTGCATCTCAATCCGCCGATCTACCGCCGGCGGATGGATTTCTTCTGGAGCGACTCCGAGTTCGACACCACGCGCGCGCGGCGACTGCTCGACTGGACGCCGCGGGTGGCACTGGCGGACGGGCTCGCCCGCACGTTCGAGGACTATCGTCGCACCGGTCTCATGGAGGGGGCATCTTGACCGAGCCGTGGCAGTTGCAGCTTTTTCGGCGCTCCCTGAAGAAGAAGGCGACGGTCCGGGCGCTCCTCGAGCACGTGCCTTCGTCCGAAGGCCGGCTCTGTCTGGAGCTCGGCTGCGGCACCGGCCTCACCTCCTACTTTCTGCGGCAGCGTGGCGGCACCTGGGTGAGCGCCGACTTCGAGCGCGACCACGTCCGCTCGGCCAGGCAGCTCGTGGGCGACCGGGTGCTGCAGATCGGTGAGCGTGCGATTCCTTTCCGGACGGCGTCTTTCGATGTCGTCGCCGCGGTCAACTTCCTCGAGCACATCAAGGACGACGAGACCTTCTTCGCCGAGATGGTGCGCGTGCTCAAGCCCGGCGGTGACTTTCTGTTCATGGCGCCCAAGGGCGAGTCGGGGAGGGCGGGGTACGCGCTCAAGCGGGTGCTGGGATTCACCGCCGACCAGGAGGGATTCGGCCATGCCCGCGACGGATATCCACCGGCGGCGACGCGATCGATCATGCAACGGCACGGCCTCACCGTGGAGGGGCAGGAAGACTATTGCCGGCTCTTCACCGAGTCGCTCGAAGATCTTCTCAACTACGCCTACCACCGGAAGGCGATGAAGGGGAAGGACGAGCGGGAGCAGGATTTCCACGGCGATACGGCGCCGATGTCCGCCGAAGCGCTCAACAAGGTGGGAACCGCCTACAAGGTATACTCGGCGGTCTATCCCGCACTCCGGGCATGGACGATGCTCGACCACCTGATCCCGTTCTCACCCGGCTACATGATGGTGGCCTGGGGAAAGAAGCCCGCCTGACATGTGCGGCATCGTGGGGAAGCTCGGACCCGAGGCCATCCAGGAGACGGACATCCGCCGGATGTGCGACGCGATCGTGCATCGCGGGCCCGACGACTGGGGCAGGTTCGTCGAGGGCGGAGTGGGGCTCGGCATGCGCCGGCTCAGCATCATCGACCTCGCGGGAAGCAACCAGCCGATTTTCAACGAAGACCGATCGAAGGTGATCGTCTTCAACGGTGAGATCTACAACTACCAGGACATTCGTCGCGGCCTGCTCGCC
>JBOHSC010000208.1:0-5842 GCA_050733115.1 Gemmatimonadales bacterium | reverse complement strand
GTACGTACGTCGCCCAGGATGAGCGGCGCCCCAGCCGCCATCAGTGCCTTCACCTCGTCGAGCGTGATCTTCTCCTCGACAGCCTCCGACCCAGGTCCCGGCGACGGTGCCGGCGGTGCCGTGGGCTTTCGACTCTCGATCTTCGACAAGGTGCCGGTGGCAGTGGGCGGTGCAGTCCCCGACTCGCGACCAGCCCTCCGACCGTGCTGAAGGTAAAGTGCGATCCCGCCGCCGTGCAGCACGACCGAGAGCAGCACAACCAGACAGGTAATCGCGAAGAGCTGCTGGCTGCCCTGAACCCCGGCGAAGACGGGCAGCAGCACCAGCAGGAGTGAGCTCAGGCCGCGCGGACCGAAGAACGCGATGACCCAGCGATCGTGCCCGCGCAGGCCCGCGAGGGAGAGTACCGGCCACAGCACGATGGTGCGGACCACCAGAGCGATCGCCGCGAACAGCAGCGTCCCGGCGCCGGCCACCTCCACGCCGCTCCAGATGAGCGACGACCCGAACGCCACGAAGGTGAGCAGGAGGAACATCTCCGCCGACGCTTCTCCATAGTCGAGGAAGCAGTCGCAGAGCTCCACGTCGAGCGCTGCCACGGTGAGCCCGGCGGCGAAGGCGGCCAGGAATCCGCTCCCACCCGCCGCCTCGGCGCCAGCGTAGGCGGTAAAGGCCACGCCCAGCGCATAGAGCGACTCGTAGTCGCGCCGCACGCCGACCTTCTTCCGGACCTGGTCGAGCAGAGTGATGGCGATGTATCCCGCGGCCACTCCCAGGGCCGGCCCCAGGATGAATAGTCCCACGATGTGGCGGCCAAGGTGCGTCTCGCCTCCCGACCCTCCCGTTTCCAGCGCAAGCATGCTCAGCACGACGACTGGCAGGAGGATGACGTCGTTGATCCCGCTCTCGAGCCGGAGCGCCACACGCGCCGTCGGGGACATCGAGGAGTGCCGAACCAGCGTCCGCAGCAACACCGGATCGGTCGAGGCGAGAGCGGCGCCGAGAATGGCCGATGCTGGAATCGAGAGGTCGAGAAGCGTCCACGCGGCGAGGGCGATCAGCGTCGCCGGAAGCAGCGTCCCCGGCCCCAGGATGGCGAGCGCCAGGCGCCGCTGAAGGCGCACCTCGCCCACGTCCATGCCGATCGCGTCGGTGAAGAGCACGAGGACGAGGCCGAGCGTGGCGATCACCTCGAGCGTCGGCGACTCGAGGGTGAGATTCACCAGGCCGAGGCCCGACGGGCCCAGCGCGGCACCCAGGAGGAGGAAGATCGCCACCTGCGGCAGGCCGGTGCGCTCGACCGCGCCCGAGAGGAGAGACGAGACCAGGATCACGATCCCGATCAGGGCCAGCGTGGCGGCGAGAGAATCGACGGTCATCGAACGAAGTATGCCGCGGTACTGGCGCATTCCGCCAGCGGCCGAGTACTCTGGGGCTGACGATGCCTTCCACCGAACCGGCGGCCACCGCCCTCCTTCTCGCCACCTGCGGAGTGTTGCTCGCCGCAAGCGTGCTCTTCAGTCGCGCCTCACAGCGGATCGGCGTGCCGATCGCGCTCCTCTTCCTGCTGGTGGGGATGCTCGCGGGAAGCGAGGGCATCGGCGGCATCGCCTTCACCGACTACGGCCTCGCCTTCCGCCTCGGATCGCTCGCACTGGCGCTGATCCTGTTCGATGGCGGGCTCAACACCCCGCTCAAGGAGCTGCGCACCGCGTGGGCGCCGGCCGCATTGCTCGCGACGGTCGGCGTGGCGCTCACCGGCGCGCTGATGGCGGTACTCGCACACTACTGGGGACTCTCGTGGCCCGAGGCGCTCCTGCTCGGCGCCGTCGTGTCGTCCACCGATGCGGCGTCGGTATTCGCGGTATTGCGCGGGAGCGGGCTCAGCCTCAAGCGCCGCGTGGGTGTGACGCTGGAGCTCGAGTCGGGACTCAACGACCCGGTGGCGGTGATCCTCACGACCGCGCTGTCACACAACCTGCTCCACCCGGGAGGCATAGAGGGGTGGCGCCTGGCGGCCGATGTCGCACTCCAGCTCGCGGTGGGGGGTATCGTGGGCTGGGCGATCGGAATGGCGGGACGGTATCTGCTCGGACGCCTCCGCCTGGTGAGCGGCGGCCTCTACCCGGCGTTCACGCTCTCGATCGCGCTGCTGGCCTTCGGTGCCGCAACCCTGCTCGGCGGCAGCGGATTCCTGGGTGTGTATCTCGCGGGCCTCATTCTCGGCAACGGGCCACTTCCCTACCGCTCGGGATTGCTGCGGGTCCACGATGCGCTGGCCTGGCTCGCGCAGATCGGGATGTTCCTGGTGCTCGGGCTACTCGTCTTCCCCTCGGGACTCACGGCGGTGGCGGCCCCGGGACTGGGGCTGGCGCTGCTGCTCGCGGTGCTGGTGCGCCCTCTCGTCGTCGGGCTGTGCCTGGCGCCTTTCCGGTACTCGTGGCCAGAGACATTCTACATCGGCTGGGTTGGCTTGCGCGGGGCGGTCCCGGTCGTCCTCGCGACCTTTCCGGTGCTGCTCGCCGCTCCGGGTGCGGAGCGCCTCTTTCACCTTGTTTTCTTCATCGTGGTGGTGAACGCACTCGTGCCAGGGACGACCCTATCGTGGGTGACGCGGCGGCTGGGCCTCCAGGCGAAGGGGTCGCCCGCGCCACAGGCAGTGCTGGCGATCGAATCGCGGCTGCCGCTCCGGGGCGAGCTACTCTCCTATTACATCGACGAGGCGTTGCTGGTGGCGGGAGTGGCGCTCGAGGATCTGGAGTTTCCCGATGGGGCGTCAGTCACGCTGGTCGTGCGCGGCGATCTCCTGGTGCCCGCCAAGGGAACGACGGTTCTCCGGCCCGGTGACCACGTCTATGTGGTTGCTCAGCCTGAGGATCGGGCGATCATCCAACTCATGTTCGGGCGCCCCGAGGAGGACTAGGGGCGGCCCTGGGATTGTCGCATTTCGGCCCCTGTTTGTCGCATTTTCGGCCTTGCCAGCCCACCCGGCCCCCCCCAGATACCAGAATCGCGGTCTCCTCGTCGATGGGACTCTTGTCTCCCATCAACAGGATTCGCCTCGGTCAGACACTACCGTTGACGATCCGTTGTGTCCGAGTACCTACCGTGAGTCTGTATCTCTCCTGCGAGCCCGCATGGAGTCTCCGCGATATCTGCGCTGCCTGGGTCTGCCGGCGCTCTTCTCGGCCGCCGGCGAGCCGATCCGGGTCCGCACCAAGAAGCACCTGGCGCTCCTGGTCTATCTCGCGGTCGAGATCAGGCCGCTGCACCGGCGCGAGCATCTTGCCGACCTGCTATGGCCTGAAGTCGAAGCGGCGGAGGGGCGGCATTCGCTGGCGACCGCCCTCTCGATATTGCGCCCACGCCTCGGCGCGGACGTGTTGCAGACGACTCGCGAGCAGGTCTCACTCGCCCCGGGCCGGCTTCGCCTCGACCTCGACCGCCTGCTGGGTGGTGACGTGCTTGGCTCGGAAGTCACCGGTCCGCTGGAGGTCGCCAACTTCCTCGAGGGCTTTGAGGTTCCCGGCGCGGGCGACTTCGCGCGGTGGAAGGATCGCCAGCAGGCGAGGCTGCTCCCGGCGGTCAAGGATGCGCTCGTGGTGCTGATCGACCGATGCCGACGTACCGGCGATTCACGCCAGATCGAGCATCTGGCCGACCGCATGCTGGGGCTCGACGAGCTGAGTGAAGAAGCGATCCGGGCCAAGATGGAGGCCCGGGCGTTTGCGGGCGATCGGGTCGGCTCGCTCAAGATCTTCGAGTCGTGGAAGGACAAGCTGGCCGAGGAGCTGGGTGCGGCGCCCTCCGACCTCGTCGAGGGTATGGCCATGCGCCTCCGGCGCCGGGGGTGGGAGCGAACGCTGCTCCCGGACCTGCCCGCCGTGCCCACCGATCAGTGGAAGGGGCGCCCGTTCATCGGGCGGACCGCGGAGCACCGTGTGCTCTACGAGGCGTGGGAAGAACTGAGGAGAGGCAAGCCGGCGCACGCCTTCGTGCTCGGCGACTCGGGCATCGGAAAGACCACGCTGGTTCAGCGCCTCACCACCGCGGCCGCGCTCGAGGGCGCCGTCATCAGCCGGGTCCAGTGTTACGATCTCGAGCGCGACATTCCCTACTCAACACTCGGCGGGCTGATACTCGGCCTCCTCGACCGGCCCGGCGTCGCCGCAACGCCACCCGAGGCGTTGGCGGAGATCGCGCGCACCGTGCGCGAGGTGCGGCGCCGCTTTCCGGCGCTCCCCGAGCCGACCGACAGCCAGGGCGAAACGGCGAGGATCCGCCTCACCGAGGCGTTTCATCAGATGCTCACCACTATGGTCGAAGAGCATCCCGTCATCCTCGTCGTGGACGATCTCCATCTGGCCGATGAGGCGAGTCTAGCGGTACTGCACCTGGTCATGCGGCGCGCCAAGGGCCAGGCGATCATGGTGCTCCTCATCGCGCGGCCGGGCGAGCTCGCCCACTCGCCGCAGGCGGCACGGCTCAGGGAGAGCGGCGATACGCTCGGCGTCTCAGAGGTCGAGCTGACACCGCTGAGCCTCGCGGAGAGTGCCGATCTCCTCACGGCGCTGGTACCCTCGGATGTGCCCCAACCGAGCGCGTCGATCCGGCGCGCCTTGCTCCGGGCCGCTGGTGGCTTCCCGATGGTTCTCGAGCTGCTCACCCAGGATTGGCAGGCCAACGGCGATCAATCGCTGGCGCTCGCGGTGGACGCGATGACGTCGGAGCTCGAGGGCGGCAACGCACCGACCGCAACCTATCGCCATCTCATCACACGGATCGTCCGCGCGCTCGACCCTCAGACCCACAACGTCCTCAACCTCGCCGCCGTGCTCGGCCACCGGCTCAACGACCTGCCGATGTATGCCCTGATCGACCTCTCGCTGGGTCAGACCATGGCCGGCTTGAGCGAGCTCTCGGAGCTGCGAGTACTCAGGGACGGCAGTCACGGCCTCGAGTTCGTGAACGAGCTGATCCGGACTTCGGCGTACGCGAGCGTTCCCGCGTCGCTGCGGCGCGCGCTGCACTCGAGGGTGGTCGATCGTCTCTTGAGCAGCGCGCAGGAGCGTGAACCGCCGTCGGGGCTCGAGATCGCGTGGCATTGCATTCGGGCGGGGCGAGAGAGCGAGGCGACGCCCTACCTCCTGGATGGTGCGCGCGACGCGATTCGCAAGGGTGCGCCCGACGTCGCAGAGCATGCGCTCTCGAGCGCGCTGCCGGGTCTTGGCGAGCCGGAGGCGACAGAGGCACGGTTTCTCCTGGTGGAAGTGCTACAGGAGCAGGGGGGGTGGATGGAATCGCTGGATATGCTAGGGCAGATCGTGCCGGGCAAGATCGGGAACAGGAAACAGGAGGCGGTGGTGTTCGAGGCCCTGGCGAAGACCTACCTGGGGACGTCCACGGCCCTCGAAGTATTCGAGCGACTACCAGAGTTGATTCAGATCATGCAGGAATGCCCGAGTGCCCGAACTCAGTCTAGAGCGGCCAGAGCGGTTGCCTACCTGATCCGGGACCAGCGCGATCACGCGCTCTCGACCAGCCTTATTGAGGTCGTTGATAGAATCCCGCTCGATGGACTCGATGCGGACAGTCTCGGCCATTTGGCCCTCGCTCGTGCGCTGCTGCTCTATGAAGCGGGACTGACGACTGAAAGCTTGAACGTCGCGACGTTAGGAATCGATAGGCTGCGCATCTTGGGAGCAGCGAACTTCGTGATGAGTCAACTCCTAGGTGGCCTTGGGACAGTTCACGCAGGCTTAGGAAACTATCAAGCGGCGCTCGAATGGCATGAGAGGTCGTTCAAGATGGCGACTAGGCTCGGCAACGACACCCTGATGAG
>JBOHSC010000207.1:0-3831 GCA_050733115.1 Gemmatimonadales bacterium | reverse complement strand
GGTGGGAGCGAGTCGACTCGCTCACCTGGAGGTTCCACCTCCGCCCGGGCGCGCGCTGGCAGGATGGCAGGCCCGTCACGTCGGAGGATGTGCGCTTCTCCTTCGATGCGTTCACCGATTCGGTGATCGACTCCCCCGCCCGGCCGTATCTCGAGGGCCGGGTCTCGGTGGTGCCCGAAGATTCCACCACATTTCTCGTCCGCTTTGCCGCTCCGTCTCCCGAGCAGCTCTACGATGCGACCTACCATGTGCGCGTGGTACCGAAACATCTCTGGTCGGGCGTCCCCAGGCGGAGCTGGTCGGGTGATACCACGGTGGCGCGGCTGGTGGGTAGCGGGCCCTATCGGGTTGCCGGGTGGCGGCGCGGTCAGTTCGTGACGCTCGAGGCCGACACATCAGGCGGCAGGGCGCCGTCTATCCGGCGCGCCATCTGGCGCTTCGTTCCCGACGTGGACGCCGCCCTCAACCTCGTCATGAGCCACGAGGCCGATCTCCTCGAGACGGTCGGAAGCGCCGAGCGTGCGTTGCGTGCCGCCGACGACTCCGCACTCCGGCTCGTTCCCTATGCCGCCGCGGTCTATGGCTTTCTCGGCTTCAAGATCCTGGGCCAGGGCGACCGGCCGCATCCGGTACTCTCCGACCGGGCCACGCGGCGCGCCCTCGCCGGAATCATCGACCGGCAGACGCTCGCGCGCGCGCTCTTCGGCGACAAGGCAAAGGCGCCACCGGGCCCGATGTCGCAGCTTCTCTGGATCTGGGACGACAGCATCACGACGATCCCCTTCGACACCGCGCACGCGGCCGCGGCACTCGAGACGGCGGGGTGGCACAGGGCGCCGGGCGGCGGGGTTCGCCACCGCGGCGGCAAGCCGCTGGCCTTCGACATCCTGGTACCAAGCTCGAGCACCGGCCGGCGTCAGCTGGCGCTTCAGATGCAGGAAATGTGGCGCAGGGCCGGAGCAGAGGTGACGGTCACGGCAGTCGACTTCCCGGTCTTCCAGCAGCGGCTGGCCCGTGGACGGTTCGACACTTACGTGGGCGCCTGGCTCGATGAGCCTAGTCCGCGCGGACTTTCCGATCAGTGGACCCGCGGGGGCTGGGCCGGGCTCAACTACGGCCACTATTCCAACCCGCACTTCGACTCGCTCTTCGCGCGGGCCGGCCGGGCCCCGAACGTCGCGACGGCCCGGCGGCTCTATCGCGAGGCGATGGACACGCTCAACGACGACGCGCCGGCGATCTTCCTCTACGCGCCCGCCAATATCGCGGTGGTGTCGCGGCGCATCGAGGGGCTCGACATCAATCCATACAGTTGGGCGAGCGGACTTCCGGCGTGGCGGGCGGTGCGATAAGAGTCTAGACGGCCGCGAACCAGCCCATCGCTCCGCGCTCGGCCATGTGGCGTTGGTGGGGATGGAACATGTAGCGCCCTCGTCGGGGAAGCCGGAACTCGAGTATGGCGCGCTCGGTCTGTGCCAGGGTGACGACGTCGGTGCGCTCGTCGGGGGCGAGCCGGGTGCCGCTTCGGTATATGTCGAAAGTTTCGGCGTGCAGGTGAAACGAGGCGACGGGATCGTCGGCCACCATGTTCAGGAGATATACCCGCACCAGATCGCCTGCCGGCACCTTGATGGGAAAGCGATCGTAGAACCCGGCCACGCCGTTCCATCCGTACAGCTCGTTGTGCCCATCGCCGTTCAGGTCGAAGCCGCAGAGCACGAGCGCCACTTCATGGGCGGGCGGGCGGCCGCCCGGCGGATCGACGATCAGCATTCCGTAGAGGCCGTGCGAGAGATGCTCGACCGCCGGGGTCGCGTCGCAATGGTATGGATGGAGCCCGAAGGGAGCGGCAGTGATGTGGTAGGTCGCCTCGCCCCCGGGGGGAACCGGCTCCCATCCGTCCTGAGAGACGTCGTGGCGGCCATGAAGGTGGAGATTGTGCGAGTGCCCACCGAGGTTCCGGAGACGGATCGCAAGCTCCTCGCCCTCGGCAGCACGCAACAACGGACCTGGCACGGCGCCATTGAAGGTCCACGCGCTCATGGTCGTGGCGCGTGCCACCTCGACCGGCTGCTCGGAGACCCACAGGTCCACCGGGCTCACCGTTCCTCCTCGCCGCGGACGTGGGGCTGGAGGATAGGTGGCGGAATCGAGGGCACGAGGACCGAGCGCAGTGGGAGGCTCCGCGCCATGGGCATAGGTGGCCGGCGCCCCGCGACCTGCCGTGGCGGGGTTCGGCTCTCGACTGTGGCGGAGTCCGAGCAGTGTGGCGCCGAGCGAGCCGGCTCCGAAGCCGAGAGCCACACGAACCAGGTCACGGCGGGAGACGTCCACCGCTAGAACGCCGCGTAGACCAGAGTCGCCGTCGCGAGCACGGCGAGGTAGACGAGGAGCGCGAAGGCCAGCCCGCCGAGCCACGCCCTCCTCCATCCCTTCCCGATCTTCCTTTCCCTGCGCGCGTTCCATATCCAGGTCACCGCGAGAAGGACGGGGAGCCAGAAAGTGGCGCTCCCGAGCAGCCGTCCCACGATCCCCGGCGTTGCGCCGCGGTATGATCCGTCGCCGGCGCCGTCGAGCGCCGCTTCGGCGCCGGGAGGCAGCTGGGCCTGGGCCACGTCGAAGGCGAGACTCTCGAACACCTTCACTGCGGGATGTGCCGCCGCCGCGTCCGGCATGCCCGGCTGGTCGGGCGGGACCGGCTGATGACGCCAGTCGGGAAAGGTGCGCCCCCCGACGATCGAGCCGCGGTAGAACACCATCGAGAGGAGCGGCAACGGATCGAAGCCGAGGGGAAGACGAAAGCCGTCGCATCCCTGGAAGCGCTCTACGCCTGCGGGAGCGCCGACATCGTGACGATTGCCACTGAAGCAGTTGCCCCAGCTCGACGGCCCACCGAGGGCGAGGTCGGCCCGGCCGGAGCGCACGATACGGTTGTTCCTGATGATGTTGCCCCGTGCCGGCCAGAAGTTCCGGTCGACCATCGGCGTGATGAGAATGCCGTGCTGCTCGTGGTCGGCGATGAGGTTCCGCTCGACGATGTTGCCGACTCCGCCGCCGATGAGAATCCCGTTGCCGAAGGCGATGGCGGGGAGAGGAGCAGCCGGAGCGCTGCGGTCGCTGTTGCCGATAACGAGGTTTGCCGCGATGACAGTCTCGCGCTCGGGCGGGTTGAGCTCGAGATCGAGCGAGGCGGGGACGAGACCCGACCGGTTGTGGCGCCAGATCGAGCTCACGACGTAGAGGTCGCCGCCGGAGTTGGTGCCGGAGTAGCCGATGGCGTTGTGCTCCGCGATGACGTCCCGGATCACGATGTGGCAGGGGTAACACTCGCCGATGTAGAAGCCCGAGTCGGGTGAGCCCGAGGCGTACGAGTGCTCCAGCAGGCCATCGGTGGCGTCGAAGGCGTAAATACCGTAGTCGCCGTTGTTGTAGGCGGTGAGATAGGAGCCGCGGAAGCCGGTGATGCCGGTCCAGTAGAAGCCGTTCAGCACCGCGTTCCGTGCGGTGAGATTCTCGAGGGCCACGCCGTCGGCGAGGACCGCGATACCGTTGCCGCGGACGTACTCGCCATCCACGATCGTCTCGTTGCGGTCGGCGCCCCGTATGGTGATCGAAGGCGTCGTGACCGTGACTTCCTCCCGATAGACTCCGCGGTCGACCAGCACGAGATCGCCGGGGTCGGCCGCATCGACGGCGGCCTGGATGGTGGGGTAGCTCCCGGGTACCCGGCGCACCACACCGGTTGCTTCCGCGACCGCCGCCACCGCTCCGCGGGGTCCGGGGTGATACTCCGCATCGCCCACCACGACCACGCCGGCCATTCCCTTGCCA